>JASHQP010000453.1 GCA_030039095.1 Streptosporangiaceae bacterium | reverse complement strand
CGGCCGCCACCCGGCGATCACCGTGGCGGCCCGGCGCGGGACGGCGCCGGCCAGCGGCTGCCACGGCGCGCCGGCCACGAGCAGCGATGGCGCGGCGAACATCAGCAGCAGGTGCTGGGCCATGTGCATGAAGAAGTAGCGCTCGGCGAAGTACTGGACCGGTGAGTCGACGGCGAGCAGCACAACGGCGAGCCCGGCGTAGAACGCCACCGAGCGCAGCCTGCGCTTGCTGGCCTGCCCCGGATCGGAGCGGGCCAGCCGGGCCAGGCCGATCTCGTTCCCGGCCACCAGGACGAATGCGAAGATAACGAACGGATCGAACGACCAGTGGCCGAAGTAGCTCATCGCGGGCTCAGCTCGACGATCCGTAGGGGATCTGCACGTGGACCGTCTGGGCCAGGCTCCACGCCCCGGAGGCGAGCTGGTAGTCGCGGAACGTCTGACCCTTGGCCGCGATGACCTGCACCTGCGGTCCCAGCGCGAGCGTCGCCGCCCACTTGGGCAGCGTCGGCAGCGAGCGCCAGGCCGCGCCGGGACCGGCCAGGGTGGCGCCCTTGCTGCCGTTCCAGGTCACCCCGACGGACCCGCCCGGACCGATCGCCGTCGAGGCCAGCTTGCCCGCGCCGATGCGCAGCGGCGACGACAGGCTCCACCGCCCGCCGCTGTACCAGGCCGCGATGATGCTCGCCGAGGTTCCTGAGGTGGCCCGCAGCAGGGCCACCAGGCCGGTGCCGGACGAGGCCAGCCCGAGCACGTCGACCGTGTCACCGGACACCCGCGGGCCCGCCGCGTGCCAGGTGCCGCCGGTGCCGGCGAAGATCCCGGCCACTCCCGGCCGGCCACAGCTTGCGGCCAGCAGCGGCGTGCCACCGCTGAACGCCGCCGCCGTGAGCCGCGTCACGTGGCAGGCACTGCCAGCCGACGTCGCGTTCAGGGAACTGATCGTGGTCAGCCGGGTCCACGTCGTGCCGAGCCGCTGGCCGAGCTCAGCCTTTGTCCCGCCGCTGGTCAGCGCGACGAGCTGGCCGCTGGGCCCGGCCGCGAGCGCGTCCGCTGCGCTCGCGAGGCCGCCGTTCAGCGGGCCGGCCGGGGACCACTTCGCGCCGTTGTCGGTGCTGGCGGCGAGCGGGGTGTAGGTGAGCAGCTGGCTGGGGCGGAACGCGGTGACCAGCGACCCGGCGCCGGAGCTGGCGACCACGAGGCCCCCGTTGTCGGCCACGCCGAGCGGGGTTGCCAGGCGCCAGGTGCCGGTGGCCGTCGGCCGCACGAAGACCTGCCAGAAGTTCTCCTCCTGCGCGGCCGACCCGCCCATCTGCACGACCGACCAGCTCGCGCCGCCGTCGGCGGCGTAGGACGTCGTGAGCGGCGGGGAGGCGGGCGGGGCCGGCGGCGACACCGAGGGCGCCGCCTTGCTCCCGCAGCCGGCTGCCAGCAGGCACGCGACGGCGATCACGGTTCCCGCTGCGGACGACCGCGCCCGGGCGCTCACGACGACCTCAGGAAGCGCTCGGCCGCGTTGGTGAGCTCCACGGAGAACGACGACTCCGAGCTCGCGGTGCCGGGTCCCGGGTCGAAGTCCAGCTCGCTGCGGGTGTAGCCGCTGCGGTCGATGACGTAGGCGACGTCGGTGTGGGCGATCATCCCGCCGGCCGGAAGGATCTGCGCCGCGATCGCGTAGTTCTTCCATGCCTGCTCGAGCTGGGCCAGGCTCCCGGTGAGGTAGAGCCAGTTGGGCACGTCCGTGAGCCGTTCCTGCGCGTCGAAGGCCCGGGTGTACGCGATCGAGTAGTACAGCGGGTTGGCGGCGACCGCGACCAGTTCCACGTCGCGTGACCTGGCGCCGAGGACCTGGTCGACCCCGCGGAACTCCTGCGCGATCTGCGGGCAGTCGCTGGTGCAGACCGGATCGAGGAACGTCAGCAGCACGACCTTGCCGCGCAGGCTCGCGAGGCTGACCTGCTTGCCGTTCTGGTCGGTCAGCGTGAACGCGGGAGCCCTGGAGTCCAGCGGGGCCGAGTCGCCGTCGATCGCCTGGGCGATGATCGGCGAGGCGTTCCGGTTGGTCTGCGCCAGCGCCAGCGGGGCCGCGCCGATCACGACGATCGCGATCGCCCAGGCCGCGACCACCACCCCGGTGCCCGCCGCCCCGAACGCCCTGGCCAGCCGGACCGGCTGGGCCCGCCAGCCGCCGCGACCGGGGGCTGACTCGGGGACGGGGACCGGGGCGGGCTCGGCGGCCGCTGTGGCGGGTTCGGCGGGTTCTGGTGCCGCGGCCGTCTCCGCCACCGGGACAGGGGCCGGTTTCAGCGCCAGGTAGCCGGCCACGATCACGAGCGCCATCGGGATCATGCTGTTCGGGTCGGTGCCCACGCCGCCGAAGAAGCCGAAGTCCTCGATCAGCACCCAGTCAGCAAGGCACAGCACGACCGTTGCGATCAGCGTGGCTCGCAGCAGCCACGGGGCGGGCCTGGGCGGGGCGGGCAGGCCGGGCAGCCCGGCCTCGGGCAGGCCGGCGCCGAGCAGCACGGCGCCGATGGCCGCCAGCGCGATCACCGCGAACAGGTTCACCGCGAAGCCGTGCGCCGCGGTGAACGAGGCGAAGCCGCGTACCAGTTTCGCCAGCATGGCCGGCTGCGGCGTAGCGGCCATCGAGCTGACCATGCTGGTCAGCGTGCCCTGCTTGCCGTGCAGCGTCCCCTGCCAGAAGCCGCGTCCCGGCCACGCCTGCAGCACGGCCATGCCGATGAAGAACACGCCGAGCACCGAGAGGACCGCCCTGCCGAGCCGCGGTGTGCGCCAGCTGCGCTCGGGCAGGGCGATGAGGACGCCGGCCGCGCAGTAGAACAGCACCGCGCCCGGAGCGCCGAACAGCCAGGTCAGGCCCGGGGCGAAGACCCCGCCGAAGGCCTCGCCGAAAACCCAGACCACGAGCCCCCAGGCCACGCTGGCCAGCCCGGCCAGGCGCGACCAGAAGCCGCGGGGTGCCGCGATCAGCCACACGCCGATGCCGAGCTGGACCCAGACCGCCGCCGCGCCGGCCTGGACCGGATGGTACGACCACGACGTGCCCGCCCAGTTCACCAGGTGCTGCACCCAGGTGGGGGAGCTCGCCGCGGTGGGCTCGATGGCCTGGGAGGGCAGGCCGCCCGCCATGTCCGGCTGGGCCTGCAGCAGGCCGTCGAAGATCCAGATCACGCCGAAGCCGATCCGCAGCAGCTCGCGCCAGGCCGGCTCCCGTACGGCGGGGCGCGCCGTGCGGGCCGGCCGGAGCCACTCGCGGGCGCTGACCCACGCCACCGCGAGGATCGCGAAGACCAGCAGCACGTACATGCCCTGGTGCAGCAGGGCCGCACGGAACGCCGCGACCAGGGTCGAATTGTTGCTGTTCAGTCCTGAATCCATCCCAGGCATCGGGAATCAGCGTCTCCTCGGTGTGTCACCCCGGCAGCTTTGGCGGCGATGCGTGCGCGGACAGCGACCGGTTCGCGGCCTCGATGGCCGCATCGATCTTTGCGCGCTGAGCATCGAGCTTCCGCAAGGCTCGCTGCAGGGCTGCGGTGTCCTTCGCCTTGGCCTGCGTGCTGGGGGCGGCCAGCAGCGCGGCGACATCCAACTGCACGTCGACGGCGTCGGGCGCCGCCCAGTTCACCAGCCCGGTCACGACGCTGGGCAGGTTGAAGCTGGCCAGGGACTCGGTGACCTGGTACTGCTCCAGGTCGTCGATCTGCTCGTTGTTCGCGGGCTCGCAGTTGCTCGCGCCCTGGTTGGCGATGCTGATCGTGTCCTGGATCTCCGACGCGTTGCTGCCGGCCTCGCGCATCGCGGTCAGCGACTCACCGACCCCGGCCGCGCAGGACTCGATGTCGTAGTTCACGTCGCTCACGAAGCCCCGGAGGTCGGACGCGCGCTGCGACTGCGACGGCTTGTGCACCAGGGCGACCAGCACCGCGCCGGCGACCAGCACGGCAAGCGCCAGCAGCACCCACCGGGGGGTGCGGTGCGTTGCCCACCCGGTGTTCCTTATCGGCACGTACGGAGGACCGGCGTCCGGGGGCCCGCCGGCCGGGCCGGTCTGCCCGGTCACCGGGCCAGGAGGCAAGGTCACGGGTCAGCTCCGCGCGTCCATCAGGGCGACGCCCTGGTCCAGGTCCGTGACGGTCACGCCGCCGATGACGTGCTTCACGATCCGGTGCCGCGCGTCGAGGAAGAACGTCTGCGGCAGGGCGTACACGCCATAGGACGTCGTCACCGGCGAGGGGAAGGGATCGACGCCGACCGGGTACGTGACGCCGGCCGCGTGCACAAACTTCTCGGCGGGCCCGGCCTCGTCGTTGGCGTCGATCCCGATGATCAGGTCGCGCCCGTGGTGCTCGGCGTAGAACTTGGCCAGCAGCGGCGTCTCGCGCTTGCACGGAGTGCACCACGACGCGAAGAAGTTGATGATCAGCGGCCGCCCGGCGTACGCGGCCAGGGAGACGTGCTGGCCGGCGTGGCCGAGCGCGCCGAGCGTGAAGGCCCTGGCCACCGGCTGCACCCGCGGCGGCGCCGCCTTGCTCCCGGCGGTCACTGCCGTTATCACCACGATCGCAAGCAGCGCCGCGGCGGCAGCCGCCAGGACGATCTTGCTCTGGCGGCTCATGCGGCGCAGCCGTCCGGTGACCGCGCGCGGAGCCGGGCCGGCCTCCGTCTGGTGGTCGGTCTGCTGCGGCGGGTGGTCAGTCATGACAGGCCCATGTTGCCGCCGGCGACACCGGCGGGTACGTCGTTCGTCGCGGATGGGTCGGTGAACTGCGCGGAATCCGCTGGATCGGCGGGGAGCACGACCTCGAATTTACTGCCAGCGCCCGCCGTGCTGTGCGCCAGCACCTCCCCGCCGTGCCCGTGCGCGATCGCGCGGGTCAGCGCCAGGCCCAGGCCGGTGCCTCGTGGCTTGCCGGAACCCGTCCGGAACCTGTCGAAGACGTGGGCGAGCTCGGCTTGCGGTATGCCCGTCCCGGAGTCCTCGACGATCACGCGGGCGCAGCCGCGGACCCGCCTGACCGCGAGCCTGATCACGTCGCCGGAGCCGGTGTGCTGCACGGCGTTCTCCAGGAGCGCGTCCACGGCCAGCCCGAGCCGCTCGCGGTCGGCGCTGACCGTGACCGGGTCGAGCCGGCCAAGCTGCCAGCTCCGCTGCGCCGTGGGCCGCCAGCGCCGCAGGACTTCCTTCATCAAGCTGTCGAGGGCGACGGGCTCGGGCCGGAGAAAGTCGGAATTCTCCGATGTGGCGATCAGCAGCAGTCGCTCGGCAAGGCTCTTGAGCCTGGTCAGTTCACCGACCACGACGTGAACGTCACGGCTGTGCCGCGCGTCGGTGAGGTCGCGCGCGAGCAATTCGGCGTGACCGAGGGCGATCGTGATCGGCGTCTTGAGCTGATGCGAGGCGTCCTGCAGGAACCGGCGCTGGGACGCGAGCAGCCGGGCGTTCTCCTCACTGACCCTGGCGCGCTCGGTGTCCGCGGCCTGCCGACGGTGGGCATACCGCATCACGAGCCCGAACGCCAGCAGGAGCAAGGCGATCCAGGCGAAGTGGAACGGCACGGCCTGCCACCGGGCGTAGATCACGATGCAGGCGAGCCCGAGCAGCCAGAGCGCGATCCAGACGACATCGAGGGCATCGGGCCGCCTGCCGCGCGAGCCGCTCGCCTGGCCCGTGCGCCGCAGCGCCGGCAGGCTGGCGTGCCGCCGGGCCGCGCTACGAGGCGAGCTGGTATCCGGCACCGCGCACCGTCTTGATCAGGTCGAAACCGAGCTTCGACCGGAGCCGCCGGACGCAGACGTCGACGACGTTGGAGCCGGGATCGAAGTCGTATCCCCAGATGGAGGCCAGCAGCTGTTCCTTGCGCACCGACTGGCCGGCGTGCTCCATCAGCTCCTTGAGCAGCAGGAACTCCAGCCGCGTCAGGGCCACCGGGCCCGCGCCGATGTCCGCCTGAAGGCGGCCGACGTCGAGCACCAGGTCGCCCGCCTTGAGCACCTCGTTGGCCTGGTGCTGCTCGCCGCGCAGCTGGACTCGTACCCTGGCGAGCAGTTCCTCCAGCGAGAACGGCTTGGTCAGGTAGTCGTGTGCGCCGAGGTCGAGGCACGTGACCTTCGTCGTCACGTCGTCCAGGCAGGACAGCACGAGCACGGGCTGCTCCCGGCGGCTGCGCATCAGCGAGGCCAGCACCGCCCTGCCGTCCATCTGCGGCATGATCAAGTCGAGGATGACCAGGCCATACTCGCCGAGCGTTGCCCGCCGGAGCGCCTCTGCCCCATCCGACGCGCAATCGATCGCATACCCGGCCGCCGACAGTGCACGGGCGATGAAGCCCCGGATCTTCGGCTCGTCATCGACGACCAGAATGCGGGCCGATGACGGTGGATATGGGGCCAAACGGTCTGTGATCATTGCGCACTTCGCTATCGCACTGGCCACATCAGCGGGTGTGGCGACCGACCCGCCCCTCGGCATGCATAGGTGCTTAGCACAGGATCTACTCCATATGCGTGGTTCAGGTCAAGCACCACGAAACTCAGCGCAAACCTTTGCACATTGTGAGGTAAGAGGCCAGAGCGGTGTGATTCCTGTGGCTGAATTGATATTCAGCCCGATTGGACAGCGTGATGACTCTCCGCAATTATGGGTAAGCAAAAAGTAATCAAGCGGCGGGGTGCGATGCGGCGAGCGGTGCTGCGATCCGGGTGGGACCTGACCATGACAATTTCGTCATTCAGGGCGGTCTTTGTTGCCCCGCTCACCGCGAGGGCCGCAAGATTCGAGACGACAGACAGCTTCCGGTGGCCGGACGCGCCGTAGCGCGTGCCCAGGTCGGGGCTGCTCACCTGCAGAAGCGAGGTGATGGCTGGTGTCGTTGCCGGCCAGGATTTCACTCCTCGTCGTGGCGTTCGTAGCGGTCGTCGCGATCGGGGCCTTTGTCGTGCTGCACTACTTCCTCGGCGGCCCGCCGGTGGAGGACTACTCCTCGGGCGTCACCCCGAACACCGGCGCGGTGGTGCACGTGGTGCTGCAGGAGGACCCGCAGAACACGGTCAGCACCCACCCGGACTGGGTGTCGTACTTCATCCAGAACCCGCAGACCAAGGCCTGGGTGCACACCACGCTGTTCAAGGTGCCGGCGGGCAGCAGGATCGACATGACCATCTACGGGTTCGACGGGTGCACCCCGCTGCGCAACAACGTCTGGGGCCAGGTGACGGGAACCCTCGGCGGCGTCGAGTACGTCAACGGCAAGGCGGTCAGCCAGATCAACTCCTATTCGGGCTGCAACGTCGGGCACACGTTCTCGATCCCCGGGATCAACTTGAACGTCCCGATGGCCACGCCGTCGAATCCCAATGCAAACCTCTGCGGCACCTCGCCGTGCAGCCCGGCGACGACCCCGAAGAGCGACTACAAGGTGATGACGTTCAGCTTCAATTCGCCGCACGCGACCGGCAGCTACTTCTGGCAGTGCCGGGTGCCGTGCGGCGGCGGCTTCGTAACCGGATTTGGCGGTCCCATGCAGACCCTCGGCTTCATGACCGGCAACATGGACGTGGTTTCCTGATGGCCGCCGAATCGCCGGCGCCGGCGCCGGCTCAGCACGCCGGGCCATCGGGCGAGCCGAACCACGGTATCCGGATCTTCATCCCGTGGCTGATCCTGTCCGTGGTGGCGGACGTGGTGATCTGGGTGGTGTGGGGTCCGCACCTGCCGCCGGGCGACATGTCCTCGTCAGCCTCCAACCAGCAGTTCGACATCAGGGTGCTGGCCGTGATGGGCGCCCCGGTGACGCTATTCGTGCTCGTGTACTTCACGTACGCGCTGATCGTGTGGCGCCACCGCGAGGGCGACGACGAGGACGGCCCGCCGATCCACGGCAACACCAAGGTATCGGCCACCTGGATCACGCTGAGCTCGGTGATCGTGCTCGCGCTGTTCGTCTTCGGCACCGTCGAACTGGTCACGACCAACGGCGCGGGTGCCGGCGAGGGAGCCAGCCCGATCTGGAAGCCGGCGGGCAACACCGTGCAGGTGCAGGTCATCGGGCAGCAGTGGAAGTTCACGTACCGCTACCCGCAGTTCGGCGGGTTCGAGACCACGGACCTGGTGCTCCCGGTCGGTGAGTGGGTCGAGTTCCACGTGACGTCGATCGACGTGATCCACAGCTTCTGGGCCTATCAGCTCGGGGTCAAGGCCGACGCGAACCCGGGCGTGGACAACGTCGCGTACACCAAGATCAATAATTCCGGCACGATCACCGTGCGCTGCGCCGAGCTGTGCGGGCTCTGGCACGGCGCGATGTTCGACTACGGCAGGGCCGTGTCGCTGGCCGCGTTCGATACCTGGGCGAGAGCGACCGAGGTGCACCTGGCCTCGATAACCAAGATGCTGCCGCCGTACGCGCTCACCTACGACCCGACGACCGTCGCGCAGATGAGCAAGGCCATGGTCGCGGCCGGGCTCACCGGTGGCGCCGGCCTGTACTACCCGCCAACAGATCCGGCGCAGCCGTGAGTACTTGCCGGGCCGACATAGCGATGAAGAGGTGACCGCATGGCCATCGAGACACAGCCGGAGCAGGCGCACGGGGCCGGCGGCGCGGAGCCCGCGGGACCGCGGCGGCGGCCGTGGTGGATGCGGCCCGCGATCCACACGGCGATCATCGGCGCGGTAATCGGGTACCTGCTCGGGCACCTGCTCGGCAACTTCCTGGCCTCGAGCAACGTCGCCACGGAGTACCCGAACCTGCCGCTGTCCGACTCCAGCGACTGGCCGATCGTGCTCGGCTACGGCTTCGCGATCGTCGGCTGGATGATCGGGCTGGGCGTGTTCAACGACCTGTTCCGGCAAGTGACCGGGCGCCCGGTCCCGGTGGAGACGCAGGAGGAGACCGAGGCCGTCAGCACCGGCATAGCCAAGTACTTCCGGTTCACCCTCGACCACAAGGTCGTCGGGATCCAGTACCTGGTCGGCATGATCATCTACTTCTGCACGGCCGGCCTGTTCGCGATGGCGATCCGGGCCGAGCTGCTGTCGCCCACGTATCACCTGTTCAGCTCCTCCGCGTACGTCGAGATCGTGGGCGAGCACGGCACGATGATGATGATGCTGATGAGCTCCGTCATCCTGGGCCCGTTCGGCAACTATCTCGTGCCGCTGATGATCGGGTCCAAGCGGGTCGCGTTCCCCCGGCTCGAGGCGCTGTCGTTCTGGCTCACCCCGATGGCGTTCCTGATCCTGCTGTCCGGGCTGATGCTCGGCGGGTTCCCGTTCGGGTGGACCGGCTACGCGCCGCTGTCGATCCAGTCGACGCTCGGCGCCGACTCGTACGCGATCGCGTTCGGGCTCATGGGCGTCTCGGTCATCCTGGCCGGGTTCAACATCATCGTCACTGCGATCTGCTACCGGGCCCCCGGCATGCGCTGGAGCCGGGTACCGGTGTTCGTGTGGTCGATGGTCGCGACCTCGTTCCTGATGGTGCTCGCCGCCCCGGTGCTGATCGGCGGCATGTACATGATGATCACCGACCGGACCGCGCAGACCGCGTTCTTCATCGACACGCTCGGCGGCAGCAACTACCTGTACGAGAACCTGTTCTGGTTCTTCGGCCACCCCGAGGTGTACATCCTCGCGCTGCCCGGGTTCGGCATCGTCGTGGAACTCCTCCCGGTGTTCTGCCGCAAGCCGCTGTTCGCGTACAAGGTGGCCGCGGCCGGGATGATCGGGGTGACGCTGCTGAGCTTCTTCGTGTGGCAGCATCACCTGTTCGACTCGGGCATCAACCCGGACATGCGCCCGGTGTTCATGCTCACCACCGAGCTGATCTCGATCCCGACCGGGTTCATCTTCCTGGTGGCCGCAGGCACGCTGTGGAAGGCGAAGATCAGATTCACGGTGCCGATGCTGTTCGCGCTCGCGTTCTTCTTCAACTTCCTGATCGGCGGGATCTCCGGGGTGTTCCTCTCCGACGTCCCCGCCGACACCACCGAGCACGGCAGCTTCTTCGTGATGGCGCACTTCCATTACACGATCATGGGCGGGCTGATCTTCGCGTTCATGGGCGGCTGCTACTACTGGCTGCCGAAGATGATGGGCATCAAGCTCAACCAGACGCTGGGCAAGTGGCATTTCTGGACGATGTTCATCTTCTTCAATTCGACGTTCCTGCCGCTGTTCGCGGTCGGCATGGCCGGCCAGCCGCGGCGGGTGTTCGAGTACGCGCGGAACCTGGAGACGCTGAACGACTGGGTCTCGATCTCCTCGTTCTGCCTGGGCGGATCGATCCTGATCTTCGTGATCAACTTCGTCTGGTCCACGGTGATCACGCGGGTGCGCGAGGAGGGTAACCCGTGGCGGTCCCGGGGCCTGGAATGGCAGGTGTCCTCGCCGCCGCCGCCCGGCAACTTCGCCCACGTCCCCGTCGTGCTCTCCGGGCCGTATGAGTACGGCACGCCCGGCGCCCCGCCGGTTGCCGACCTCGACCCGCCGACCGGGGTGGTCAGCGCGGCCTACGCCGGCGCCGACACCGCAAGAGCGGAGGCATAGCGATGGCCGAGACAACGCAGCAGCCCCCTCCGGGACTGACCAGGGAGGCGGAAGAGGCCGGCTTCTACCACGAGGCGGCGCTGAACGCGGCGTGGACCGGCGCCCGGCTGGCCCTCGGCGGCCTCTCGTTCGGGTTCGGCTCGTTCGTGTTCGCGTTCTTCTACCTGAAGTCGCTGAACTCGCACCACCTGTGGTACCCGTCGGGCTTCAAGGCGCCGCAGGCCTGGGTGGGCATCGTGGTCATGCTGGCGATCGTGGTCAGCGCGGTGCTGCAGTACCTGGTGCTGCAGCGGATCAAGGCCGGTCACAAGGGAGTCTGGCTGAACGGCGCCTGGGTGGCGCTGGTGCTCGGCCTGGCCGCCGTCGGGATCCAGATCTGGCAGCTGACCGCGCTGCCGTTCTACCCGGGTGCCGCCGGGTTCGCCAGCGTGTTCGTGGGCTTCCAACCGGTCTTCCTGACCGTCGTCTTCTGCGCGATGGTCTGGCTGGAAACCCTGATCGTGCGCGCGAGGCAGATTCCCGAGATCGCCTTCGTCGAGCAGCCCCCGACCTATGTGGAGGCCTTCGCGGTGCAGCGCTTCCAGGCCTCGCTGAGCGGTTTCACCGTGGTCTGGAACTATCTCGCTGTGGTCGCGATCGTGGCCTGGGTGCTGTTCTACCTGGTCCACTGATTCGATGAGACCGGTCCTGGCGCACTGGTCGGCTGTCTGGCCGGCCGTCGCCATCTACCTGGCGGTGGCCCTCGCGCACCTGGCCGGAACGCTCCGCGGCGGGCTGGACGGGCCGGGCGGCCCGGACGGCCCGGACGGCCGTCGCGCGGTGATCAGCGAGGCTGCCCTGTTCCAGGGCGGGCTGCTGCTCGCGCTGCTGGCGATCGTGTCGCCGCTGCGCTACTGGTCCGGGATCTACGTCTGGGTGCATGCGGTCCAGGATCTCGTCCTGGCCGTCGTCGCGCCCGGGCTGGTCGTCGTCGGTGCGCCGTGGCCGGCCCTGGCGAGGCTCGCGGGCCGGCGGCAGATCGGCCAGGGAGCGCCGGACGGCCCGGCATCCAGGCCGTCGCGGCCGCCGGTGTGGCTGCGGTGGCCGCTGGCCACGGTGGTGGCGTTCAACGTGATCTGGCTGGGATGGCACCTGCCGGCGCTGTTCGACAAGGTGCCGGGCAGCGCCGTGGCCGCGGCCCTCGAGTACGTGCTCTACCTCGGCGCGGGAATCCTTTTCTGGCTGCAGGTCATCGGTTCCCGGCCGTGGGCCCCGGCGGCCCCGCCGATGCGGCGGACCGCGTTTCTCGTGGGCACCGTGGCCGCGGACACGATCCTCGGAATGGTGCTGGTCTTCGGATCCGGCGTGTTCTACCGGTTCTACGACAACTCCTGGCATCACGTGATGACCGTGGTCGACGACCAGCAGCTCGCGGGCGCCGTCCTGTGGATGGGCGTGCTGCCGCCCATGATCGCGGCTTCGGTAGCCGTGCTCGTACGATGGCTGAACGACGAGGAGTCCGAGGATCTCTCGGCGGGCATTGACCGCCTACTGACTCAGCGGAGTTCGGCCTGGCCATCGCGGCCGAGGTTCCGATGAGTGAATTCGTTCGCAGGAGGCGCAAGTGCCTATAACGTTCCTCGCGCAGTCGACGTCCGACAACGCGCCCGGCGGCGCCGCGCTCACGTTCGCGTTCCCGATCATCCTGTTCGCCATCATCGCCACCGTGCTGTATTTCCTGTTGTTCGCCAGGCCGCACCGGCGGGTACCATCCAAGCGGATCGTCCTGGCCGCTGCGTCTCCCGGAGCGCCGGAGCCCGGGGCGGCGCACGCCGCCGCGGTCGCGGCC
>JASHQP010000004.1 GCA_030039095.1 Streptosporangiaceae bacterium | reverse complement strand
GCCCGCCGGCCAGCACCGCGGCCACGGCGGCCGCCGCCTGGCGGGCGCCGCGATCCAGCGTTTCGGCCGTCGCGCCGCCGATGTGCGGCGTGATGAACACCGCCGGAAGATCCAGCAGCGGGTGCCGCCCGCCGCCGGCCGGCCTTTCCACCACGTCCAGCGCCGCGCCGGCCAGATGCCCGGAGCGCACCGCGTCCGCGAGCGCGTCCTCATCTACCAGCGACTCGCGCGCGGTGTTGATGAAGCCCGCGCCCGGCTTCATCGCCGCGAAAGCCGCCGAGGAAAACATGTGCCAGTTCGCCACGGTGGCCCGGGCGTGCACCGAGACCAGATCCGCGCCCGCGAGCAGGCTTTCCAGGCTGACCAGCCGCACCCCGTCCGGCACGCCGGCCGGGGTCACCGGGTCGTGCGCGATCACGTCGAACCCCAGCGCGAGCGCGCGCACCGCCACGTGCCGCCCCACATGACCAAGGCCCACCAGGCCGAGCACCGTGCCCGGGGCTTCCCGGCCGATGAACTCCGCGCCCTCGTAGTTGGACTCGGCCACCGTGCCGCCGTCAGCGGTGTGACGTGCCGCCCGTGGCACGCCGCGGATCAGCATCAGCGCGAACGCGATCGTCAGCTCCGCGACGGCCTCGGCGTTCTTGCCCGGCGTGATCGCCACCGGGATGCCCCGGTCCGTGGCCGCCGCGACGTCGACGTTGACCGGGCCGCCCCGGGCGCAGCACACCAGGCGCAGGCCCGGCGCGTCCAGCGCCTGCGCGCTCACCGGGGCGCCGTGCACGACCACGACGTCGTGCCCAGGGACCGCCGCCGCGACCTCGGCCGGGTCACCGGCGTACTCCTTCAGCCGTTTCTCCGACTCGGTCCCCGCCGGCTCGGCGTCGGTCCGGTCGATCTGCATCGAGGTGACGGTCACCGCATCGCCCAGGCTCGCGAGCGCCTCGGCGAAACAGGTCGCCGGCATGAACGGGTCACCGATCGCGAGCACTCGCACGGGCTGGCCCTGCCGGCTCACAATCGACCTCCTGCCGCGGGAGAGGGAACGGGAACGGGAGCCGGCCCGGCCTGGCCGGCGGGCGGCGCGCCGAGCGCCGCGAGCATCGCGGCCAGGTTGCCGGGGGCGTCCTTGCCGTCGAAGATCGCGCTGCCGCTGACCACGATGTCGGCGCCCCAGCCGGCGACCTCGGCGGCGTTCGCCAGGCTCACCCCGCCGTCGACGCCCACCAGGACCGGATGGCCGGCGGCGCTGGTGATCTCGCGGGCTGCGGCGATCCGGCGGGCGGTGTTTGCGGCGGGCGCCTGGCCGGACCAGCCCGGGTTCACGGCGAGCACCAGCACCAGGTCCACGAGATCGAGCACCGGCTCGATCGCCTGCACCGGCGTGCCCGGGTTGATCGCGTAACCGCGAATCACCGGCCGCACGCCGGCGGACAGCTGGCTGAGCTCCTGCAGCGCCCGGTGCGGATGGCGGCCCGACTCGGCGTGCACGGTGACGATCTCGGCTCCCGCGTGCACAACCTGCGGCAGGAAGCGCAGCGGCTCGGCGACCAGCAGGTGCGCATCCACGGGGACGCCGGTCGACGCCACCGCCCGGACGAACGAGGGGCCGACGGTGAGCTGCGGGCAGAACGCGCCGTCCATGACGTCGATGTGCGCCCAGTGGGCCCGGCCGCGGATCACGTCCATCTCCGCGCCCAGCCGGGTCAGGTCCGCGGTGATCACCCCGGCGGACAGCCGCGGCCCGGTGCCCGCCTGGCCCGCCAGCGGCATCCCAGAACCGGTCACGTGACCGCTCCAGCAGCCAGCTCCTCGTTCCGGCCCCGGAACGCTTCGACCTGCGCCACGCTGGTGAGCGCGCCGAGCTCCAGCTCGTAGTGGCGCTGCTCGCCCGGGGCCAGGTGGATGAGCTCACCGCGTTCCCGGGCGTCGAAGCGGCCCGCGTCGCGGTTCGTGCCGGGCTCCATGGCGACCACGTAGGTGCCGGAGCCCAGCTGGCGCCACGTCACGTGGTGCGGCAGCTGGTCCTTGCGGTACCGCTGGTAGACGCCCAGGCCGGCGGCTGGGTTCAGCACGGCGGCGGTCACGTACCCGTCGGCGCCGGGCACCATGTCGTGCTCGTAGCACTCCTCGACAAAGGCCGGCTCGGGGCCTTCGAGGTGCCGGTAGTCCGGCGAGCTCGCTTCGCTGACGCAGACCCCGGGGGGCGCGGGGTAGGCGATCTCGGCACCGTCGTCGACGACGGGGAAGCCGATATTGCAGTGGTACAGCAGCATGTGCGGGCACGCGGTCGCGCCGACGTTGGTGACCGTATCGGTGATCCGCACGCTGGTGCCGCCCAGGTCCGCCTCGATCCGGCGGCTCAGCTGCAGCTGCTCGCCGAACACCGCGGCCTGCAGCACCTCGCCCTGCGCCCAGAGCACGCACTCGTCCCCGGCCCACGTGGCGCCGTACCCGGCCAGCCGGGCGGGCAGGCCCGGGTACCGGCCGTGCAGGCCGTAGGTCTCGGTCCTGCGGTGCGGGTAGTTGAAGACTGTCGCGTCGTCGGTGCCGCCAAGCTGCACCGAGTCCAGCCCGCACGTGGACACCAGCCCGCCGGGGAACCCGCGGAACCAGCCGATCCCGGCGGGCTCGTAGTACCACGGGCCGGTCAGTCCGACCGGCGACCACCAGGAGAGCGGCCTGCCCCCGAGCCGGGCCCGGCCGACGTCGAACCCCCGGTCGACCAGGACCTCGAAGTCGAATCCGGCCCCGGTGGCGAACCGCAGCAGCCGGACCCCGCGCTCGGCACCGTCCGCGGCCTCCACCAGCTGGACGCCAGCGAGCTGCTCGAGCCGGCCGACCCGCGCCTGCAGCTCGCCCCGGGACCACTGGCGTCCCCACAGGTAGACCACGCGCCTCGCCTCCGAGCCCGTAATGAGCGAACGCTCATGATGTGGTTATTTGCTCAGCAGTATGAAGATGCAGGCGCTGCCTGGCAAGAGGTCAGCAGGGGTCAGCTCAGACACGGTGGATCACCTGGCCCCCATCCAGCGGGATCACGGCCCCGGTCATGAACGATGAGACGGGAGAGAGCAGGAACGCGATCCACCGGGCGACCTCGCCTGCTTCGCCGATCCGGCCGAGTGGGACCTGCTCGGCCAGCCACTGATAAGCCGCCTCGAGGTCATCGGCCCAGGTCGCGTGGATCGGGGTGTCGATCGGGCCTGGGCCGATGCAGTTGACCCTGATGCCGATTGGGGCCAGCTCCCCGGCCAGGCTGATCGTGAGGTAGTTCAGCGCGGCCTTGGTCATGCCGTACACGGACTGGCCGGACAGGTGGATGGCCCCGGACGAGGATCCGATGTTCACCACGGACCCGATCGGCGAGGCGGTCAGATCCGGCACCGCCGCCTGGATCAGGAAGTACGGGCCGCGCACATTCGTCGCGAGGTGCCGGTCGAAGTCGTCCCTATCCCAGTCCGCCAGCGGCTGGTGCCGGACGACCGCGGCGTTGTTGACGACGCCGTCGATCCGGCCGAACCGGTCCCGGCAGGCCGCGGCGATCCGTGCCGGGCTGCCGGGCTCCGCCATATCCGCGGGCACCGCCAGTGCCTCCGCGCCCGCCGCGGCGACCACGTCGGCCTGAGCCTTCAGCGCGTCCTCGCGCCGGCCGACCAGCACCACGCTGGCCCCGGCCGTGGCGAGCGCCGTGGCCGTTGCCGCGCCGATCCCGCTGCTCGCCCCCGTGACGATGATCGCGGCGCCGCGCAGGCCGAGGTCGCCCAGCAGGCCGGGTGCCGGAATCGCTGCCCCTGTCATCGTCTGATCCTGCACCAGCGCTCTGGGCATATGTCAAGACCCTGAGCGAGCGCTCACCTCGCGGCGGGGGAGGAATCCGTGTCACAGCCGAGGGGTGCGATTTGTCATTACAGGTGAACGGGAAGGCACGGCCGACGACACGCGACGTGCGGACGGTGACGGTTCATGAGTACTGGGCGGGCCCTGGAGGGCGTCGGCGGCTGGCTGGATGACCGGTTCCGGGGAGCCGGGGGAGTGCGCACCTTCCTGCGCAAGGTCTACCCGGACCACTGGACGTTCCTGCTGGGTGAGATCGCGCTGTACTCGTTCGTCATCCTGCTGCTGACCGGGACGTTCCTGACGCTGTTCTTCCAGCCGAGCATGCAGCCGATCGTCTATCACGGCAGCTACCACAACCTGGACGGCGTCCGGATGAGCGAGGCGTACGCGTCGACCCTCAACATCAGCTTCGACGTGCGCGGCGGCCTGCTGATGCGGCAGATCCACCACTGGGCCGCCGACCTGTTCCTGGCGTCGATGATGGCCCACATGATCCGGCACTTCTTGACCGGCTCCTACCGCAAGCCGCGCGAGGTGAACTGGCTGATCGGCGTCGTGATGTTCGCTCTCGCGCTGCTGGAGGGCCTGTTCGGCTACTCGCTGCCCGACGACCTCTTGTCCGGCACCGGGATGCGGATCCTGGAGGGTGCGCTGCTCTCGATCCCGGTGGTCGGCACCTACCTGACGTTCTTCCTGTTCGGCGGGCCGTACCCGGGCAACGACATCATCCCCAGGCTGTACATCATCCACGTGCTGCTGATCCCGGGCGTGCTGGTGGCTCTCGTCAGCGCGCACGTGTTCCTGACGGTCTGGCAGAAGCACACCCAGATGCCGGGCAGGGGCCGCACCAACGCCAACGTCGTCGGCCAGCCGTTCTACCCATACTTCATGGTCAAGACCGGGGCGTTCTTCCTGTTCACGTTCGCCGCGCTGGCGCTGGCTGCGACGTTCGTGCAGGTCAACCCCATCTGGCTGTATGGGCCGTACACTCCCGTCGGGATCTCCTCCGGCTCGCAGCCGGACTTCTACATGGGCTTCATGGAGGGCGCCCTGCGGATGTTCCCGAACTGGACCTGGGATGCCTGGGGCCACACCGTGGCCTGGAACGTGCTCATCCCCTTCCTGGTGCCGCTCGGCCTGATCCTGGCCGGCGCCGCGTTCTGGCCGTTCCTCGAGCAGTGGATCACCGGCGACAAGCGCGAGCACCACCTCAACGACCGCCCGCGCAACGCGCCGACCCGGACAGCGATCGGCATGGCGGTGATCACGTTCTACGGCATCCTGTGGGCCGAGGGCGGCAACGACGTGATCGCCGATCACCTGAACATCTCGCTGTTCCTGACCACGGAGATCGTCCGGTACGCGGTGTTCATCGGCCCGGTCGTCGCCTACATCGTGACCAAGCGGATCTGCCTGGGCCTGCAGCGCAAGGATCTGCACCTGCTGGAGCACGGTGTGGAGACCGGGATCATCCGCCAGCTGCCGAGCGGCGAGTACGTCGAGGAGACCAGGCCGCTCACCGACGACGAGCGCGCCGCGCTCGGGGTCCCCGCCGCCCGGGCCGCCCTGTCCGGCGGGGAACCCGATGACGGCCAGGACGCGCCGCCACCCGGCCTGGGCGGCAGCCTCGGCCGCGTCCGGCTCCGGCTCAACCAGGTGCTGACCGAATCCGTCCCGCCGCCCGGCACCGACGGCAACGGCAACGGCGGTGCCAACGGCCACGGCGCCAGCCCACCCCGTAACCGGTCTGTCGGTACGGGCCGCTAGCATCCAGCCTAGGACCGTGGATAGGCACTCGTCCGATGTGTTGCCGGGCTGGTGTCGCGCATTGCTAAGCCCTAGCCAATCGGTAATATCGAAATCTGTTATCGTCCTCATGAGGGACTCGGCCCTTCATTCGATAGTGAGTACACACGTCCGATGGACGACCGCCAGCGTGAGCTCATCGCCCGGCTGACACGCCGGCGCGAGGCGTCCGGTCTCTCTCAAGCCGGCGTGGCAAGGCTGATGAGGACGTCACAGTCG
>JASHQP010000452.1 GCA_030039095.1 Streptosporangiaceae bacterium | reverse complement strand
TTCGGGTCGCCGGTCACCGCCTGGGCCAGGGCCGGCAGCAGCACGGCCGATTCGTCCGGCCCGGCGGGGAGCCGCTCGAGCACGGCCGTGGCCTGGGCCAGCAGGTGACCCTGGCCATGGCGGACCAGCCGGGTGAGGGTGCCGTCCCTGCTGATCTCCTCCAGCCAGGCGATATGCCATGGCGCGCCGGCCAGGGGACTGCGCCGGGCCCCGTCCAGGACGTCCTGGAAGTGCCGGATCTCGGCGGACCGCTCGGCCGCCCGGTCCCGGACCGGGCCGGTCAGCGACTCGACGGCGGCGCGCAGCCCGGACGAGATCCCGGCCCGCCGCAGCACGGCGTCGACCTCGGGAAGCGCGATGCTGAGCGAGGTACCGCGCCCGATCCCATGGCCGAGCAGCCGCGCCGCCGCCCGGCGCTGCTCGGCCGTGGCCCCGACGAGGGTGACGGTGCCGTCGACGGGTTCGCCTCGCTCCAGCCGGACCCGGATCCGGTCGATCAGCCAGCCCAGCTCCGGTGCGCCGAGCACGCGCCGTACCCGCTGCTGTTCGCCGGAGCCGGCCGCGCCGGCTGGGTCATGCCCGCCCCCAGGTCCGTCGGCGGCCAGGGCGAATCGCGCATCCATCACCGGACAGCAGTATGCCGTGCGCAGCCGTACGCCCTGGCCCGGGCGCGCCGACCGACCTGCCTGTAACCCGGCACCAGCGTCGCCATCCGCTGCCCAATCTCGCCGGAGGACACGTTCCAGCCCTCAGTGTCCGTTTTCGCGGCGCCAGGCGCAATGCGGCGCCTTCGGCGTCTGGGTCGCGGCCGGGCCGCGGCCGGGCCGCAGCGGAGAGGTTCATGATCCCGGAGACTTTTCAGCGCATACGGCTGAAAATCCTCCGGGATCATGGAAAGGCGGAAGCGCGCTACGAGCGGGCGGTGAAGCCCGCGCTACGAGCGGGCGGTGTAGCCGCAGGCCCTGTGCAGCTCGGCGCGGCTCGGCAGCTTCACCCGGGCGCCGCGGCCGAGCGAGGAGGCGAGCTCCCGCTCGGCGGCCTCGATCTGCAGCCAGTCCGCGTAGCTGACCGGCCGGATCCCGCGGGTGGCCAGCAGCTGGTCAAAGCCCGACGCCGCATCCGCCGCCGCGGGCACGGCCTCGGGATAGCGCAGCATCCCGGCCCGCGGCACCTGGACGTCGTCCGGGCCGGGGCCGCCGGCCAGGTCGGCGAGCAGCGCCCGGACGGTCTCGGCGGCGTCGGACTTGTTGGTGCCGATCACGCCGGTCGGGCCGCGCTTGAGCCAGCCGGAGACGTACTCGCCGGGCAGTGGCTCGCCATCCGGGCCGGTCACGCGGCCGCCGGCGTTCGGCACCGTCGACGAGCGGTCATCGAACGGCACGCCGGCCAGCGGCACGCTCTGGTATCCCACGCTGCGCAGCACCAGCTGCGCGTCGAGCGTCTCGTAGCTGCCGGTCCCGACGAGCTTGCCGTTCTCGTCGAGCCGGGTGCGCTCCACGGTGAGGCCGGAGACCTGGCTGGGCCCGTGCAGCTCGGTCGGCCGCAGCCAGAACCTGATGAACAGCCGGCGCCGGTTGCCGGTGGGCCGCCGGTCGGCAAAGTCCTTGATCACCGTGTAGTTGCCGCGCACGTGCCGGTCCTCGGTGGCCAGCCGCGCGCTTCCGCCGGTCGGGTCGAAAGCGTCCAGGTCCGTCTCGCCGCCGTAGACCACCACGTCCACGCCGTTCAGCTCGCCGAGCTCGCGAAGCTCCTTGGTCGTGAACTTGGCCTGGGCCGGGCCGCGGCGGCCGATCATGTGCACTTCGCGGACCTTGCTGGACATCAGGGTCTCCAGCACCGGCTGCGAGATGTCGGTCTCGCGCAGGTCCTCGGGCTCCCTGATCAGGATCCTGGCGACGTCCACCGCCACGTTGCCGACGCCGATGACCGCGACCGACTCGGCGTCCAGCGTGTACTTGCCGGGGTCGATGTCGGGGTGGCCGGAATACCAGTTGACGAAGTCGGTGGCCGCGACGCTGCCCGGCAGGTCCTCGCCGGGGACGCCCATGCGCCGGTCGCGCATCGCGCCGGTCGCGTAGACCACGGCATCGTAGCTGGCCAACAGATCGTCCCTGGTGACGTCGTCGCCGAGGTGCACCCCGCCGACGAAGTTGACGCTGTCATGCTCGAGCACCCGGCGCAGGACCTCGGCGATCGACTTGATCGACTTATGGTCGGGCGCGACACCGTACCTGACCAGGCCGTACGGGGTAGGGAGCCGGTCCAGGACGTCGACCTTCACCTGATGCGGGGGGTCCAGCGCGGCGGCCTGCTTGATCAGCGCCTCGGCGGTGTAGAGGCCGGCCGGGCCGGAGCCGACCACAGCGACCTGAAGGGTTCTCATAACTCGCGATTCTGCTATTACGCGTGCTGCTCGTGCGCGAAATCCAGGTTTCTCTGAGCGACGGCCTCGGTGATCGCCCTGGCGAGGTGCTGCGGGGCCAGGCCCATGTCCTGCAGTATCTGGGAGCGCTCGCCGTGGGCGAGAAATTCCTGCGGCAGGCCGAACGTCCGCGCCGGGGTGTCCACGTCGTGATCGCGCAGCAGCCGGCACACGGCGTCGCCGAAGCCGCCCACGCGCCCGTTGTCCTCTATGGTCACGACCAGACGGTGCGCACGCGCGGCGTCCAGCAGCGCCTCGTCCAGCGGCTTGACCCAGCGCGGGTCGATGACCGTGACGCCGATGCCCTGGTCGGCGAGGCGCTCGGCGGTCGCGGCGGCGACGCCGGCCATCGTCCCCGCCCCGAGCAGCAGCACGTCCTGCCCGGCCCCGGCCGCGGGCCTCGCCAGCACGTCCATGCCGCCCAGCTTGCCGATCGCGTCGACCTCGGCGCCGACGGCTCCCTTCGGGTAGCGCAGGACCGTGGGGCCGTCGCTCACCGCCACGGCCTCGTTGAGGAGCTCGGCGATCCGGGTCGCGTCCCGCGGCGCGGCGATCTTGAGCCCGGGCACCACCTGCAGGATCGAGCCGTCCCACATGCCGTGATGGCTGGCGCCGTCCGGGCCGGTCACCCCCGCCCGGTCCAGCGCGACCGTCACCGGCAGCCGGTGCAGCGCCACGTCCATCAGCAGCTGGTCGAAGGCCCGGTTCAGGAACGTCGCGTAGATCGCGACCACCGGGTGCAGGCCGCCCATGGCCAGCCCGGCCGCGCTGGTCATCGCGTGCTGCTCGGCGATGCCGACGTCGAACACCCGGTCGGGGAACGCCCGCGCGAACGCGCCGAGGCCGGTCGGGTGCAGCATCGCCGCCGTGATCGCGACGACGTCGGGGCGCCGGGCACCGATCGCGGCCAGTTCCTCGCCGAACACCTCGGACCAGCTGGGCCGCGACACCACCGGGCCGGCCTGCGCCGCCGCGGTCACCGGCGCCGCGGGCACCTGGTGCAGGCAGTCCTCCTCGTTCTGCTCGGCGAGCGCATAGCCGAATCCCTTCCTGGTGATCGCGTGCACGATCACCGGCCCGCCGAAGTCGCTGGCCCGGCGCAGCGCGTGCTCGAGGATCTGCTCGTCGTGGCCGTCGATCGGCCCCAGGTACTTCAGGCCGAGATCCTCGAACAGCACCTGCGGCTGCAGGACGTCCTTGATGCCCTTCTTGATTCCGTGCAGCGTGTCGTACAGCGGCGGGCCGACCACCGGCGTGTGCGACAGCGTGGTCTTGATGTAGTCGAGGACGTGCTCGTAGCGCTGGGAGACCCGCACCGCCGAGAGGTGGTCGGCGAGCCCGCCGATCGTCGGCTGGTAGGACCGGCCGTTGTCGTTGACGACGATCACGATCCGGCTGCCGGGGTTCACCGCGATGTTGTTCAGCGCCTCCCAGGCCATGCCGCCGGTCAGCGCGCCGTCGCCGATCACCACCACCACGGTCCGGTTCGTCTCGCCGCGCAGCCGGTAGGCCTTGGCCAGCCCGTCGGCGTAGGCCAGGCCGGTGGAGGCGTGCGAGTTCTCGACCAGGTCGTGCTCGGACTCCCCCCGGTTCGGGTACCCGGAGAGGCCGCCGGCCTGCCGCAGCGTGCCAAACTCCGCATACCTCCCGGTGAGCAGCTTGTGCACGTAGGCCTGATGCCCGACGTCGAAGACGATCCGGTCGACCGGCGAGTCGAACACCCGGTGCAGCGCGATCGTCATCTCGACCACGCCGAGGTTCGGGCCCAGGTGGCCGCTGGTCCTCGACACGGTCTCGATCAGGACATCCCGGATTTCACCGGCCAGCCGGGGCAGCTGATCCGGGCTGAGCGCCCTGACGTCTCGCGGACTCGAGATGGTCTCCAGCAGCGTCACTGGCCCCGCTCCTTTGTGGTCGTCGGGCCTGAACGGTCAGCCGGCCGGCCGGTCATGCTGCAAACGAGAGCCGGTCCAGCCATTGCAGCGAGTGTAGTTCCGCCTTCTCCGGAGGCGTACGGCACCATTGACGCCCGCGTCAGCCGCCCGGCAGCGTCACGGCCCGGCCGGCCAGCAGACCGGCCCAGATCTGGAGGCAGAGCGCGCCGATCAGCGCCAGCACCGGGACCGTCCAGCCGCCGGTCGCCGTGTGCAGGAACCCGACAGCGAGCGGCCCGGCGGCCGCGATCAGGTAGCCGGCGCTCTGCGCGAAGCCGGAGAGCGACGCGGCGATGACCGGGTCCGGGGCCCTGGCCATCGTGAAGAAGATCGCCAGGCCGAGCGACGAGCCCTGCCCGAATCCCAGCAGCAGCGCCCACGCCACGGCGCTGCCGGTGGGCGCGAACTGCGCCCCGAGCAGGCCGATCCCCATGGCCAGCGCCGCCGCGGAGATGATCACGCGCTGGTCCCGGACGCGGTGCGCGATCGCCGGCGCGACCATGGCGGTGGCCGCGTTGCCGAGGTTCATGAGGGCGAGCAGGCCGCCCGCCGCCGCGGCGCTCACGCCGCGGTCCCGGAACAGGGTGGGCAGCCAGGACAGCGCCGCGTAGTAGCTCAGGCTCTGCAGCCCCATGAACATGCCGACCTGCCAGGCCAGCGCGTGCCGGTGCACGCCGGCCCCTGCGGGGCGCGGCACGCGCTCCGGCCTGGTGTGGTACCGGACCTGCGGCAGCCACAGCACCGCCGCTGCCACCGCCGGCACGACCCACAGGCCGAGCGTCAGCGACACCGGCCAGCCCGGCCCGTTGCCGGCCGCCTTGAACACCGGCACCGCGATCAGCGAGGCCACCACCGCCCCGAGGCCGAGCATCAGCAGGTAGGCGCCGATCAGCAGGCCTGCGTGCTCCGGGTCGCGGCGCTTCACCAGGCTGGGCAGCAGCACGTTCATCAGCGCGATCGCGCCGCCGGCGAGCACCGTGCCGGGGAACAGCATCGACCCCGGCAGCGCGCCGCGCAGCAGCAGCCCTCCCGCCAGCAGCACGAGCGAGGCCAGCAGCACCCGTTCCTCACCGAAGCTGCGGCTCAGCGGGCCACCCAGCCCGGAGAACAGCCCGAAGCAGATCACCGGGACCGCGGCGAGCACGGTGATCGAGCCGTTGGACAGGTGCAGCGCGGCCGACAACTCGGGAAAAACCGGGGGCAGGCCGGTGATCGCGCCCCGCAGGTTGATCGCGAGGACCATGATTCCCGCGGTGAGCAGCGCCGCCGCGGTCCGGCCGGCCAGCGGGGAGCGACCCGGCCGCCGGCCGCCGGCGGGGGGAACACCGGCCGTGCCCGGTGAGTCTGAGGGGCGCACCCCGCGACTCTAGGTGACCCCGAGACGCTACCGTTGCCCGGGTGAGGGGAGACAGGGTGAGCAACGAGCAGCCAGACCTCGGCGGTCTGCGGCAGGGCCTCGACGAGGTGGACAGCGGCATCGTCCGCCTGATCGCGCAGCGCCGCGACCTGATCGAGGCGATCGCCAGGGCCAAGGAGCACTCCGAGGACGGGATCCAGGACACCGACCGGGAACGGCGGGTGCTGGACGGCGTCGTGGCCGTGGCCACCGACCTGGGCGTCTCGGCGAGCCTGGTGCGCACGATCTTCCGGGAGCTGATCAGCGACTCGGTGGCGCAGCAGGCGCGGCACCTGAACGGCGACGCCGGCGGCCGGGTCCGGGTCGCGTTCCAGGGCACCGCGCACTCCTACAGCGACGCCGCATCGCAGAAGTACCTGGCCGGCCGCGGCCTGACCGGTGACCTCACCGGCTACCGCACGTTCCGGGAGGCGGCGGACGCGCTGCTGGCCGGCGACGCCGACCTCGCGGTGCTGCCGATCGAGAACACCACGGCCGGGAGCATCAACGAGGTCTACGCGGTGCTGCGCTCGCACGAGCTGTTCATCGTGGGCGAGGAGACCTGGAAGGTCGACCACTGCCTGGCGGCCACCGCCGAGGTCCCGCTGTCCTCGCTGAGGCGGATCCTGTCGCATCCGCAGGGGCTCGAGCAGTGCTCGAAGTTCCTCCTGTCCCTTCCACACGCCGAGCCCACCGCCTACTTCGACACCGCTGGGGCGATGCAGGCCGTGGCGGCGTCCGGCGATCCCACCGTCGCGGCGATCGCCTCCCCCGAGGCCGCCGCCGCGTACGGGCTCGTCGTCCTGCGCCGCGGGATCAACGACAGCGACGACAACTTCACGAGGTTCGTGGCGCTGTCGGCGACGCCGGCCACCGTGGACCTGCGGGTTCCCTGCAAGACGAGCCTGATCCTGGTGACCGGGCACGAAGAGGGCGACCTGCTGCGCTGCCTGGAGGTGCTGTCCGGCAGCGGCCACTCGATGACGAAGCTGGAGTCCCGGCCGCGGCCCGGCCGGCCCTGGGAGTACATGTTCTTCCTCGACTTCGAGGGCAACGCCGCCGACCCGCGGACCGCGGCGGCACTCGACGAACTGCGGTCGGCGGCGCTGTTCGTCAAGGTGCTCGGCAGCTACCCGGCCAAGGCGCTGCGCGCGCCGGCCAGGCCGGGCGGCCTGCCTGGCCAGCCGGGCGGTGGCGACGCCGCCGTCCAGCCAGGGACCGAGCCGTCCGGGGGTGACCCGGCGGAAATGCTCGAGGCCGTGGCGGCCCGGCCCGCCGCTCCTCGTTCCCGCCACTACAAACTGGTTGACCGGGAGGCGCGGCAGGCGGACACCGTCATCCGGGTCGGCGACGTGCTGGTCGGCGGCGACGGCTTCGTGGTGATGGCGGGCCCGTGCTCGGTCGAGAGCCGCGATCAGATCGAGGCCACCGCCAGGTTCGTCAGGGACCACGGCGCGCACGTGCTGCGCGGCGGCGTGTTCAAGCCGCGGACCTCGCCGTACTCGTTCCAGGGGCTCGGCTGGGACGGGCTCGATCTGCTGGTCGCGGCCGGGCGCGAGGCCGGGCTGCCGGTGGTCACCGAGGTGATGGCGGTCGACCAGGTACAGCGGATGGCCAAGGAAGCCGACATCCTCCAGGTTGGCGCGCGCAACATGCAGAACTTCGACCTGCTGCGTGAGCTCGGCAAGGTGGACCGGCCGGTGCTGCTCAAGCGCGGGCTGTCGAGCACGATCGAGGAGTGGCTGGCGGCCGCGGAGTACATCGTCGCCCAGGGCAACCAGCAGGTGATCCTCTGCGAGCGCGGCATCCGGACGTTCGAGAGCGCCACCCGCAACACCCTCGACCTGTCCGCGGTGGCCGTGGTCCGCGAGCGCTCGCACCTGCCGGTCATCGTGGACCCGAGCCACGGCACCGGCCAGCGGAGCTACGTCGCCCCGATGGCCTGGGCGGCTCGCGCCGCCGGAGCACACGGCCTGCTCATCGAGGTCCACCCGGACCCCGACCGGGCGCTGTCCGATTCCGACCAGAGCCTGGCCTTCGACCAGTTCGCCGCGCTCATGCAGCGCCTGCCCGCGATACCCGGCCGCCCGGGATAACCTGCCGACCGGGATATGGCGTCAGCCTCTGGCCAGCAGTGACCGCAGCACGTACTGCATGATGCCGCCGTGCCGGTAGTACTCGGCCTCGCCGGGGGTGTCGATCCGCACCACCGCGCGGAATTCCTTCCCGTCCGCGCGCACGGTGACTTCCCTGGGCACCGGTCCGGAGTTGATCTCCTCGATCCCGGTCACGTCGAACACCTCGTGCCCGGTCAGCCCGAGGGTCTCGGCTGACTCGCCCGCCGGGTACTGCAGCGGCAGCACACCCATCCCGATCAGGTTGGACCGGTGGATCCGCTCGAACGACTCGGCCAGCACGGCCCGCACGCCGAGCAGCGCGGTCCCCTTCGCCGCCCAGTCGCGCGACGAGCCGGATCCGTACTCCTTGCCGGCCAGCACCAGCAGCGGGGTTCCCTCCGCGATGTAGGCGCGGGACGCCTCGTAAATCGAGGTCTGCTCCCCCTCGGGCAGCTTCACGGTGACCCCGCCCTCGGTGCCGGGGGCAAGCTGGTTGCGCAGCCGGATGTTGCCGAACGTGCCGCGGATCATGACCTCGTGGTTGCCACGCCGCGAGCCGTAGCTGTTGAAGTCGCGGCGCTGCACACCGTGGGAGGTCAGGTACTCCCCCGCCGGGCTCTCGGTCCTGAACGCCCCGGCCGGCGAGATGTGGTCGGTGGTGACCGAGTCGCCGAGCTTGGCGAGCACCCGCGCGCCGTGGATGTCGGTGACCGGCTCGGGCTCGCGCGGCATGCCCTCGAAGTACGGCGGCCGCCGCACGTAGGTCGACTCGGGGTCCCACGCGAACGTCTGGCCCGGCGGCACGTCAAGGTCCCGCCAGCGGTCGTCACCGGCGAACACATCCGAGTAATCCCGGGTAAACATGTCCGGCGCGACCGAGCTCTGCACGATGTCGGCGATCTCCTTCTGCGTCGGCCACAGGTCGGACAGGTACACCGGCTGCCCGGACTTCCCGGTCCCGAGCGGCTCCGACGTCAGGTCGACGTCCATGGTGCCGGCCAGCGCGTACGCCACCACCAGCGGCGGGGACGCCAGGTAGTTCATCTTCACGTCCGGGTTGATCCGGCCCTCGAAGTTCCGGTTGCCCGACAGCACCGACACCACGGCCAGGTCGCTGTCGTTCACGGCCTCGCTGATCGCCTCGGGCAGCGGCCCGGAGTTGCCGATGCACGTGGTGCAGCCGTAGCCGACCAGGCTGAAGCCGAGCTTCTCCAGATACGGCAGCAGCCCGGCGCGCTCGTAGTAGTCCATGACCACCTTGGAGCCCGGCGCGAGCGTGGTCTTCACCCACGGCTTGCGGTCCAGCCCGGCCTCCACGGCCTTCTTGGCGACCAGCGCCGCGCCGACCATGACCGACGGGTTGGACGTGTTCGTGCACGACGTGATCGCGGCGATGACCACCGACCCGTGGTCGACCGACGTGGTGGTGCCGTCCTCCAGTGTCACCTCGACCGGGGAGGACGGACGCCCGCGGGCGGCGGCCGGCCGCCGTGGAGCCGGCTCCGCCACGCCGTTCTCCGGGGTGAACGGGTCGGAGGCCGGGAACGTGTCCGCGATCTCCTCGTCGAGGGCATCCAGCTGGACGTAAGAGCCGAGAGCTTGCCGGAACGAGTCCTTGGCGCCGGTCAGCGCCACCCGGTCCTGTGGTCGTTTGGGGCCGGCCAGCGACGGCACGACGCTGGCCAGGTCGAGCTCGAGCTCCTCCGAGTACCGCGCCGGGCTCCCCGGGTCGTGCCACAGGCCCTGCTCCTTGGCGTACGCCTCCACGAGCGCGACCTGCGCGTCGCTGCGCCCGGTCAGCCGCAGGTAGCTGAGCGTCTCGGCGTCGATGGGGAAGATGGCGCACGTCGAGCCGAACTCGGGGCTCATGTTGCCGATCGTGGCCCGGTTCGCGACCGGCACGGCGGCGACCCCCGCGCCGGTGAACTCCACGAACTTGCCGACCACGCCGTGGGCGCGCAGCATCTCGGTGATCGTGAGCACCAGGTCGGTGGCGGTGGCGCCGTCCGGCAGTTCCCCGGTGAGGCGGAACCCCACCACCCGCGGGATCAGCATCGACATCGGCTGGCCGAGCATGGCCGCCTCGGCCTCGATGCCGCCGACGCCCCAGCCGAGGACGCCGAGCCCGTTCTCCATGGTCGTGTGCGAGTCGGTGCCGACGCAGGTGTCCGGGAAGGCGGCGGTGGCGCCGTCGTCACCGGGCTGCGCCATGACCACCCGGGCCAGGTGCTCGATGTTGACCTGGTGCACGATCCCGGTGCCCGGCGGCACGACCTTGAACTGACGGAACGCCTGCTGACCCCAGCGCAGGAAGCCGAACCGCTCGGAGTTGCGCTGGAACTCGAACTCAACGTTGCGCTCGAACGCGTCCGGCCGGGCGAACACGTCGGCGACCACCGAGTGGTCGATCACGAGCTCGGCCGGGACCAGCGGGTTGATCCGGCCCGGGTCGCCGCCGAGATCCCGCATGGCCTCGCGCATCGCCGCCAGGTCGACGACGGCGGGCACCCCGGTCAGGTCCTGCATGAGCACACGCGCCGGGCTGAACTGGATCTCGGTGGACGGCTCCGCCGCGGCGTCCCAGGACGCCAGAGCCGAAATCTGCCCGGGCGTCACGTTCAGGCCATCCTCGGTCCTCAGCAGGTTCTCCAGCAGCACCTTGAGAGAGAACGGGAGGCCGCTGCTGCCGTCCACCGCGTCCAGCCGGTGGATCTGGAAGCTGGTGTCGCCGACGCGCAGGGTGCCGCGGCTGCCGAAACTGTTGCCTGTCATCGCATGGCCTCCATCGTGTGGCCTCCTGGCCCTGTGGCTCTTCCCGCCGCCCGCTCTCTACTATCCCGCCCGCCCCTATCCAGCCAACCGCCCGTATCCGGCCCGCGCCGTTATCACGTCCGGGGGGCCCATTCGGCGCTAACGGCATCTTGCCGCAGCAGCGGGCGCCCGGTTTCCCCGGCCCTGCCGCGGCCCGCGGCTGCGCGGGGCTGAGCGCAATATCTCGACGTCAAGCTATCTACCCTGAGACTACCCCGAAAACTATCTCGACGTCAAGGTATCTGGCGCCTCCCCGGCACGCCAAACGGGGGCGAATCAGGCACCCGGCGAGGTGCGGGTGGCCGCGGCGCCTACCGGCAAGGCTCGCGCCGCGTTTCGCCCAGCGCAGATATGCGATCCGCACAGACTGGATAAATGATGGGTCAATTGCCGCCGAGCAGGGCTCGCGCCTCGTTTGCTACGACAATGCGCCGGGTACTCGGAAGGGACTATAAGGGGGATATTTCTTTTAGCACTCCGGGGGATTCATGCGCCTTGCCAGGTGCGTCGCTGCCATCGCTGGGCTGATCATGGCCGTACTCGTGAGCGGCGGCACCGCGGCGCTCGCCAGCGGCGGCGGCCCCTCGCCGGTGAGCGTTTACCCAAACCCGTCCACACCGGGCACCTCGACGACGTTCACGATCGACTGCTCGACGGGGGCGGACAACCCGTGCACCTCGGCGACGCTCAACGGCTCCTCGCTCGGCCTGCCGGCGCAGATCCCGATGCAGCAAGGCAGCCAGAACGACGTGTTCGTCACCACCGTGGTCCTGCCGAGCTCGCTCGCCCCCGGCACGTACAACCCCGAGATCACGTGCTCCAACGGCGTCTCGGCCTCGGCCACCCTGACCGTGAACGCGCTTCCCGCCGCGGCACCGCAGACCGGCGACGGCACGACGTCCACCGCGACCGACACCACGCTGACCAACGTCGGCTTCGGCCTGCTCGCCGCCGGGGCACTCGCCGGGTGCGTGGCCCTGGGCAGGCGCTGGTCCGGCCGCGCGTCGGGCTGACCCGCCGATCGCAGGGACGCCCACCATGCCCAAGCTGCTCAGCGGGGCCGTCGTTGCCCTGGTCGCGGCCGGTCTCGTGCTGGCGTTCGTCGGCATGCATACGCTGCGCTGGTCGCCGCCGGCGCCGCCGCCGAAGTGGGAGGCACCGTCCCGCAGCCACACGCCCCCGCCGCCGGCCAGCAGGGCGTCAGCAGGTGGCCAGGGCGCCGTGCCGACGGTGCGGGTGGCCGGCAACCGCTACCAGGTGACGCCGATGGCGCACTCGGTTCCCGTCTCCGTCTACATTCCGCACATCAAGGTCCGGGCCGAGATCATCTCGCTCGGCCTGACGTCCAGCGGCGCGGTGGGCGTGCCGTCGCTGAACACGCCGTTCCTCACGAGCTGGTTCAACAAGGGCCCGACGCCCGGCTCCCCGGGCGCCGCGGTGCTCTTCGGGCACGTCGACTCCGCCGCGGTCGGGCCTGCGGTCTTCTACCACCTCGGCAGCCTCCGCCCCGGCGATCTTGTCTACGTCAACCTCGAGGACGGGCGCACGGCGCTGTTCCGGGTGTACTCGGCGGCGCTGTACACCAAGGCGGAATTTCCCGACAACACCATCTATTCCTATACGACCTGGCCGTCGCTGCGGCTTGTCACGTGCGGCGGGCAATTCGACTACGCGACCGGCCATTACCTGTCCAACACGGTTGTCTTCGCGCAGTACGTCGGGCAGCGGGCGTCGGCCTCCGGTACATAGGCCACGGACGCAACGCACGGCCCAGGCGCCTAGCTGGTAGCGTCAACGTCGCTTTGGCCAGGTCCCGGACGCCGGCAGGCCCGCACCCTGAGGAGACGTTGATGGCTGGGACTCGTGCGGCGGGATGGCTCGAGGTCGCTCCGGACCATCCGTTCGGGCTGCAGGCCCTCCCGTACTGCTCGTTCACCACACGTGACCGGCCGACGCAGGCGCGCGTCGGCGTGGCGATCGGCGATCGGGTGCTCGATCTGTCCGCCGCGACCTACCGCCTGCTCGCCGGCCGCGCGGATCTGATGAGCTCGGGCAGCCTCGACGATTTCCTCGCCGCCGGTGATCGCGCCTGGGAGCAGATGCGCGGGGCAATCACCCGCTGGCTCAGCCGCGACGAATACCGCGAGGCACTCCAGGACCTGGTGATACCCGCCGCCGACGTCACCCTGCACCTGCCCTTCACCGTCGCCGACTACGCCGACTTCTACGCTTGCGAGTACCACGCCAGCAACGTCGGACGGATATTCCGGCCGGGCGGAGAGCCGCTGGCCCCCAACTGGCGGCACCAGCCGGTCGGCTACCACGGCCGGGCCGGGACGGTGATCGTGTCCGGCACCCCGGTGCGCCGCCCGTACGGCCCGTGCCGGCCGCCCGGCGCCACCGGGCCCGTCTTCTCCCCGTCGGACAGGCTCGACTTCGAGGCCGAGCTCGGCTTCGTCGTGGGCGCGGAGACGGTCATCGGCGAGCCGGTGCCCGCCGGCCGCTTCACCGAGCACGTGTTCGGCGTGTGCCTGGTCAACGACTGGTCGGCCAGGGACATCCAGGCCTGGGAGACCGTGCCGCTCGGGCCGTTCCTCGGCAAGTCGTTCGCCACGACGGTCTCGCCGTGGGTCCTTCCGCTCGCGGCGCTGGAGCACGTCAGGGTCCGGCCTCCGTCGCTCGACACCGAGTTGCTCCCCTACCTCGCGGAGCCGGCCGACTGGGGCCTGGACATCGCCTTCGAGGTTCGGCTGAACGGCCACGTGATCTCCCGGCCGCCGTATGCCGCGATGCACTGGAGCCCGGCGCAGATGCTGGCCCACATGACGGTGAACGGGGCGTCGCTGCGCACCGGGGACCTGTACGCCTCGGGAACCGTCAGCGGGCCGCGGGCCGATCAGCGCGGCTGCATGCTCGAGCTGTCCTGGGGCGGGTCGGAGCCGCTGGCGCTGCCCGACGGCACCACGCGCCTGTGGCTCGAGGACGGCGACGAGCTGTCGATCACCGCCACGGCGGCCGGGCCGGACGGCGCCAGGATCGGCCTCGGCGAGGCGCGCGGCCAGATCATGCCGGCCCAGGACCCGACGGACCTGTAACAGCCCGGCGGGCCCCGCGCCCCGCCAGGCCTGGGCCAGCACGCCCGCCGGGATGGTCAAGGTTGCACCGCTGGCGAGCGCCTCCGCCACGTACGCGGAGACCGAAGCGGCCCGCCCTTCGGCCACCGCACGCCGCGCCGCGGCCACCTGGTCCTCGGGCAGCGTGACAGCAATCTTCCGCCGTGTCACACCACTTATCATTCCGCTTCGGGAGAGCCCGGGCCTCGTCAAGAACGCGGGCTCGGCGGCGCTGCGCGGCCCGCGGGGTCAGGACGTGGTACTCGAAGGCTGATCCGGGGCAGCCCCGCGCTGGGCCGGTTCCTGCCGGATCGCGGCGGCGGGCCTGACCGGCGTGGCCGGC
>JASHQP010000451.1 GCA_030039095.1 Streptosporangiaceae bacterium | reverse complement strand
CGTGCTGAAGGTCTGCTCCGCGCAGATCGCGCACAAGTCCGACGCCGGCGGCGTGGCGGTCGGGCCTGCCACCGAGGACGAGGTCCGTGCCGGGTACGCGCGGGTACGGGCGGCCGGCGAGGCGGTTCCCGGCGCCCGGATCGACGGCGTGCTGGTCAGCCCCATGCGCACCGGCGGGGTGCAGCTCATCGCCGGGGTGACCGTGGATCCCGCCTTCGGCCCGGTGCTCGCGGTCGGGCTCGGCGGCGTGTGGGTCGAGGTGCTGGGCGACACCAGCCTGCGGATGCTGCCGGTGGACCAGGCCGAGGTCAAACGGATGCTCGCCGAACTGCGAGGGAGCCCTCTGCTGGCCGGCGGGCACGGAAACCGGCCGGTCGACCTCGACGCGCTGGCCGAGGTCATCTGCCTGCTCGGGGACGCCGCGGCACGCCTTGACGGCTCGCTGCGCGCGCTCGAGGTCAACCCGCTGTGGGCCGACGGCAGCCTGATCGAGGCGCTCGACGTGCTCGTCGTCACCGCGCGGCGTGACGGCTAACGCTCCGCCTGCACCGGGGCCGGCACGGCTGCGCCCTGCTTCGGGGCGGCCACCGGCGCCCGGTGCGCCAGCGTGAAGATCCCCACGATCATCACCGCGAACGCGAGCACCTCCATCGTGACGTTCAGCGGCCCGCCGGCCAGCTGCTCGTTCAGCACGAGATGCGCGAGAGTGATCGAGACCAGCGGGTCGGCGGCCGTGATGACGGAGAGCACCGGCGACACCAGCACACCCGCCTGGTACGCGCTCTGGTTGAGCAGGAAGCCGAGCGGGCCGATCACGACGACCGCCCACAGCGGCCATCGCTCCAGCAGCCCGACGAAGCCGCCGTGGCCGCCGCCGGTCAGCAGCTTGATCAGGAAGGCCGTGACGCCGTAGCAGACCCCGCAGCCGAGCCCGAGCATGATCGGCCGCGTCATGCGGTGGCCGAACCTGGCAACGATGAGGCACCCCGCCAGCAGCGCGGTCACCGCGATGCCCAGCGGAATCGCCTCGGCAGCCGAGATCGTTGTGGTCCCGCCGTGCGGCCGGGCGACCGCGAGGAACCAGCCGAGCCCGCCCGCGCAGCAGGCCACCCCGATCACCATGACCCGGTCCGGCTTGCTGTGCCGGAACCAGGCGCCGAACACCACGGCGAAGATCAGGTCACAGACCAGGATCGGCTGGACGAGCGCCAGCGGCCCGAAGCGCAGCGCGAGCACCTGGAAGAAGACGCCGAGGATGTTCAGGCTGATCGCCAGCAGCCACAGCGGGCGGCGCAGCAGAGCGAAGATCAGCCCGACCGCGAGCGCGCTGCGGTGCACCGCGACCTGCTTGGTGCTGCGCTCGTCAAGGACCGCCGTGATGCCATCCGTCGCCGAGGCACCCAGCGCGCCCCCGACTGCTATTACCGGGAACATTGTCGGTCGTTATCCCCGCCCGGGCGGGTGCTCTACCCGATGCGCCGGCTCCCGCGAGCCTATATGGCGATTCAGGCAGCTAATTCCGCTATCGGGCCTGAACGCTACCTTGTCGCTGGTATGGCCACGCCGAGCTCGGTCAGCAGGTCCTGGGAGTAGGCGATCCGGCCCGTCCGCGTCTTCGGGTCGGCGTGGCACAGCATCAGCGCTGCCTCGGCCATCACCGCCGGCGGTTCGGCGTGCGGGTCGTCCTCGGTGGTCAGGTGGTGGAAGATCGTTCCCGCCGTCGGCACGACCCGGCTGGGCGACAGCGCGTTGACCGCGATGTTGTCTTCGTACAGTTCGGCGGCCAGGCCGGTCGAGAACCGCTCGAGCGCCGCCTTGCACATGCCGTAGACGGTTGCTTCGGCCGCGAACCGGCCCGGCGGCAGCGAGGGGTGGCGTGCCGCGGTCGAGGAGATGTTCAGGATCCAGCCGCGGCCGCGCTGCCGCATCCCCGGCAGCACCAGCGTGGCGAGCTCGAACGGCGCCTCGACCTGCACGGCGAACATCAGCGCGTAGCGCTTGGGGCTGAAGTCGGCGACCCGGGCGAAGAACGTCACCGCGGCGTTGTTGACGAGGATGTCGACCGGCCCGAGCTCTTGGTTTGCCTGTTCGACCAGGTGCTGCCTGTCCTCCGGCCTGGACAGGTCGGCGGGTATCGCAACCGCGGTTCCCCCGGCGTCGCGGATCGCCTCCGCGGTGCCCGTGATCGTTCCGTGGAACCTCGACTGGCCGGGCTCCGCGGTTCTGGCGGCCACGGCGACGGCGGCGCCCTCGGCGCCGAACCGCTTGGCGATGGCCGCGCCGATGCCCCGGCTCGCGCCCGTCACGATCGCGATCTTCCCGTCCAGGACTCCCACGTCGATCACTCCCTCGGCCGGGCCGGCTGGCGGACGGCGCGGATACGCCCACGGGTCAGGTTGACACGGCGCGGCTGCCTCCGAACACTATTTCTGGAACGAAATTCTAGTACCGGCGGAAAACGCCGCCCGGGCCGCTGCCGGGCCGCGACACGGAGGTCAGCATGGCTCTGGACCACAGCCTCGTCGGCGTGCCGACCGAGCCGCAGCAGCGCTCGTGGACGTCGAAGGACGCGCTGCTGTACGCGGTCGGGGTGGGTGCCGGCGTTCCAGACCCACTCCAGGAACTGGAGTTCACCACCGAGAACAGCGAGGGCATCACGCAGCAGGTGCTGCCGACCTTCGGGATCCTGGTGGCACAGCCGCACTCCGGCCGCAGGCTCGGCAGCTTCGACCGCGCGATGCTGGTGCACGCCGAGCAGGCGTTCGAGCTGCACCAGCCCCTGCCGGTCGAGGGCACCGTGAACATCGTCACGACGGTGACCGGCATCTACGACAAGATCTCTGGCGCGCTGGTCGCCACCGAGAGCGTGGCCACCGACGCGGCCACCGGCGCCAGGCTCGTGACGTCGCGCAGCGGCGTGTTCATCAAGGGCGAAGGCGGGTTCGGCGGCGAGCGCGGGCCGAGCAACGGCTGGCGGCGCCCGACCGGTGAGCCCGACCACCGGGTGAGCGAGCAGACCAGGCCGGAGCAGGCGCTGGTGTACCGGCTGTCCGGCGACCGGAACCCGCTGCACGCGGACCCCGCGTTCGCGGCCAGGGGCGGGTTCAGCCGGCCGATCCTGCACGGCCTGTGCACCTACGGGGTGACCGGGCGGGCCCTGCTGCACACGCTGTGCGGCTCGGACCCGGCGAGGTTCCGGTCGATGTCGGGCCGGTTCACCCGTCCGGTGTTCCCCGGCGACACGCTGGTAGTGTCCGTCTGGCAGCCCCGGGACGGCGGCAACACCGCCCAGTTCCAGACCGCGACCGAGGACGGGGCCGTGGTCATCGACCGCGGCCGGATCGAGTTCCTGCCGCCACGAGACGAGGCGTGATGGCGGAACCGGCCGCGGCGATCGCGGGCATCCACGAGTTCGAAAAGCGCGCCGCCGGAGGGCTGAGCGCGCTGCAGATCAAGGCCGAGTCCGCGGCGCGGGCGCTGGCGGACGCGGGCCTGCGCTGGGCGGACGTCGACGCCATCTACGACGCCAGCGAGGCCGGCCGGATGCAGGGCCTCACGATCGCCGAGTACTTCGGCATTACCCCGCGGGTCGTGGACACCACCGCGGTCGGCGGCAGCTCGTATGAGTTCCAGGCAGCGCACGCGGCCAGGGACATCGCGGCGGGCAAGGCGAACGTCGCGCTGCTCACGTACGGGTCCACGGCGCACACCGAGTCCCGCGCGATCGGCACCGGCGCCCGCTTCGGCTCCGAGGCGCAGCCGTCGTCGAACATGGAACGCCCCTACGGCCTGACCCTGATCGGCAACTACGCGATGGTCGCCAGGCGCCACATGGCGCAGTACGGCACCACACCCGAGCAGCTCGCCGACATCGCGGTCACCACCCGCAGGCACGCCATGCGCAACCCGCAGGCGGTCGCCGGGCTCGCCGACATCGGCATCAGGACCGTCCGCGAGATCACCGTCGACGACGTGCTCGGCTCGCGGATGATCGCCGACCCGCTGCACCTGCTGGAGTGCTGCATCGTCTCCGACGGCGGCGGCGCGGTCGTGATCGTGTCCCGCGCCGTCGCGGCCGGCCTGCGCACCCGGCCGGCCTGGATCCTCGGCACCGGCGAGGCCGTCGGCTACCCCGCCAGCGGCGCCGACATCACCACCACGGCGGCGGCGCGCTCCGGCCCCGAGGCGTTCGGCCAGGCGGGAATCCGGCCCGAGGAGATCGACATCGCGATGATCTACGACTCGTTCACGATCACCGTGCTGGCGATCCTCGAGGATCTCGGCTTCGCGAAGAAGGGAGAGGGCGGCGCGTTCGCCGCGGGCGGCCGGCTGGGGTTCGACCAGCCCGGCGGGCCGGCGCTCAACACCGACGGCGGGGGCCTGTCCTCCAACCACCCGGGCATGCGCGGGATCTTCCTGCTCATCGAGGCCACGCGCCAGCTTCGCGGCGAGTCCACGTCTCAGGTTCCGGGCGCCCGCCTGGCCGTCGCGCACGGCAACGGCGGTCAGCTCGGCACCAGGCACGCGGCCGCCACGATCGTCCTCGGAACGGAGTAAGCCCGCCATGGCCGACCAGCCGCAACGCCCGATGCCCCTGTTTCCCGAGCCGGACACCGAGCCGTTCTGGGCGGCAACCGCCACCCACCGGCTGACCTACCAGGTCTGCCTGGGGTGCGGCCAGGTCGTCTTCCACCCCCGCCGCCACTGCACGTGCGCCGTGAGCGGCGACCTGGAGTGGCGGGACTCGGCCGGCGCCGGCACCGTGTACACGTTCACCGTGATCCGGCAGAATGGGCATCCATTTTTCCGCGGGAGGATCCCCTACGTCGTCGGCCTCATCGACCTGGACGAGGGCTTCCGCATGCTCGCCGAGATCGCCGCCGACCCGGAAACGCTGCACGTGGACCACCGCGTCACCGTTACCTGGGAAGACCACGAAGACCTCAGCGTGCCGATATTCCAGCCGCAATAGAAAAATGGGCCAGCCTCCATGAGGCTGGCCCATTTTCGAGGCGTGTCAGGCGGCGATCCGGTCCGCCGCGTTCTCGGGGGTGACCACCAGGCGGTGGACCACGTTCTCGGTGGTGACCTCGTGTGCGGTCAGGTCACCGAGGGCGATCACGCCGAGCGCGATCGCGTCGGCGAACACCAGCCAGGTCAGCAGGGATCCGGAGAAGGCGAGCGCCGCGATCAGCGACCACAGACCGACGATCCCCAGAATGCCGTGACCAAGCCGATGCCCGGCCGTGCGCGCCAGGATCGCGCTGGCCAGGGCCAGCACGGTCAGCCCGGTGAACACCCCGAACCCGATCCAACCCGCCACGTGCGCAGTGAACACCATGGCCACGACGGCCAGGAAAGCGCCGGCGATCACGAACAAGTTGTCCAGAACGAACCGTGGGCTGAGCTTCATGACGAACACCTCCTTGGCGTCACCGCATCGTGGCGCCAGCAGAATCTGGCGGCGGGTCGGGCGGGCACTCCGCAAATACCCAGGGCGGCTCGTCGGGCTTTCCTGATTAATTTCTCGAAAGCCATTCGCTTCCAACACAAAAGGCCGTGCCCGCATGCCCGGAAGAAATGTCTCGTGGGTCACATCACCCCGGCCGGCGGCGCAGATCGTCCAGATCGGCGAGGGGGAACTCCAGGTGACGCAGCTTGCCCGGGTTGATGACGGAGCGGATCGTCTGAACCTGCCCGTCGGCGACGTCCAGCACGAACACGTTGATCAGCCGGCCGTCCGGGTCGAGGAACATGGCTCCGGGCTGGCCGTTGATCTCGGCCGGCCGGATGACGACGCGGGCCGCGCGGAGTTGCTCGGCCAGGCCGGCCAGGAGCCGGCCCACGCGGTCGCGCCCGGCGATCGGCCGCGGCCAGGAAGGCCGGGTGCCGCCGCTGTCCCCGTACACCACGGCGTCCTCGGCCAGCAGGCTGACCAGGCCGTCGATGTCGCCCTCGCCGACGGCGGCGAGGAACCGCGCGGCGAGCTCCTCGCGCTTGACCCGGGACGCCTCGAAGCGGGGCTTGTTCTCGGCAGCGTGCCGCCTGGCCCGCAGCGCGAGCTGACGGCAGTTCTCCTCGCTCTTGCCGACGATCGGCGCGACCTCTTCGTAGCCGTAGCCGAACACGTCGTGCAGCAGGAAGACGGCCCGCTCCACCGGCGAGAGCCGCTCCAGCAGCAGGAGGAACGCCATCGACAGCGACTCGGCCTGCTCGGCAAGCTCGGCCGGGCCCGGCGGGCCGGCGGCGTCGCCGGTCGGCAGGGGCTCGGGCAGCCACGTGCCGGGGTAGGCCTCGCGGCGGGCGCGCGCCGAGCGCAGGTAGTCGATGCTCAGCCGGGTGGTCACGGCGGACAGGAATGCCTTCGGCGACTCGACTCCCGATGCCGCCCGGTGGTAGCGCAGGAACGCTTCCTGCACGATGTCCTCGGCCTCGCTGACGCTGCCG
>JASHQP010000450.1 GCA_030039095.1 Streptosporangiaceae bacterium | reverse complement strand
GGCGTCGATCACCCAGCGCAGCGCCGGCAGCCGCGCGGCGGCGGCCAGCAGGTCGTCGAGGCCGGCCGCCCCGCCGCCGGCCCACGTCCGCAGCGACTCCTGCAGCAGCCACAGGCCCGCGACGTTGCGCAGGTAACGGACCGTGCCGTCGACGCCGGTCTCGTTGCTGAAGTTCGCGGCCCGGCTCGCCTCGGTGAGCACCGGCCGGTCGAGTTCCATCCCGACCAGCGACCAGGTGCCGCAGGAGATGTACGCGAAGTTCTCGCCCTGCGCCGGGACGCCGGCCACGGCCGACGCGGTGTCGTGCGAGCCGACGGTGACCACCGGCAGCCCGGCGGGCAGGCCCGCGGCCGCGGCCACATCCGGCAGCAGCTCGCCGGCGATCTCGCCCGGCCAGCGCAGCGGCGGGAAGATCCCCCGCGGGATGCCGGCCAGGTCGATCAGCGGCAGGGCCCATGCCCGCTCCCGCACGTCGAGCAGCTGCGTCGTCGACGCGTTCGTGACCTCGGCTCCGGCCGCCCCGGTCAGCCAGTATGCGAGCAGGTCGGGGATCAGCAGCAGCGTCGCAGCGGCTTCGAGCTGCGGTGTCCCCTCCGCAGCGACGAGCTGGCAGGCCGTGTTGAACGGGAGCTGCTGGATGCCGGTGATCTCGTACAGCTCCCGGGCCGGGATCCTGGCCAGCAGCCGCTCGACCGCGCCCTCGGTGCGCCGGTCGCGGTAGTGCACCGGATTGCCGAGCAGCGCGCCGCCGGAGTCGATCAGCCCGTAGTCCACCCCCCACGAGTCGATCCCGGCGCTGGCCAGCTCGCCCCCGCCGGCTGCGGCCCGCAGCCCGTCGACGACATCCCGGTACAGGCCAAGGATGTCCCAGTGCAGCGTTCCGGCGGCTCTCACTGGCAGGTTCGGGAACCGGTGTGCCTCGCGCAGCTGCAGAAGCCCGGGGCCCACGCGCGCTGTGATGACCCGCCCGCCGGACGCCCCGAGGTCGACGGCCGCAACCGTGACCGGGGCCCGGCTGGTCACCGCAGGAACGCGGCCGTCACCCCGCCGTCGACCGGGATGTGCAGCCCCGTGGTGAGGGACAGGTCACCGGAGGCCAGCGCCGCGACGGCGGCCGCGACGTGTTCCGGCAGCACCTCGCGTTTCAGCAGCGTCCGCCGCGCGTAGAACGCGCCGAGTTCTTCCTCGGGCACGCCGTAGACGGCGGCCCGCTTGGCCCCCCAGCCCCCGGAGAAGATGCCGGAGCCCCGGACCACGCCGTCGGGGTTGATGCCGTTGACGCGGATCCCGAACGGGCCGAGCTCGGCGGCGAGCAGCCGCACCTGGTGCGCCTGGTCGGCCTTGGCGGCGCCGTAGGCGACGTTGTCCGGCCCGGCCACGACCGAGTTCTTGCTGCAGATGTACACGATGTCGCCGCCCATGTTCTGATCCCGCAGCACGCGCGCGGCCTCCCGGGACACCAGGAACGACCCCCTGGCCATGACGTCGTGCTGGAGGTCCCAGTCGGCGGCGGTGGTCTCGAGCAGCGGCCGGGAGATCGACAGCCCGGCGTTGTTGACGATGAGATCAACCCCGCCGAAGGCCAGCACCGCAGCGGCGAACGCGGCCGCGACGGCCTCCTCGGCGGTCACGTCGGCCACGACCGCCACCGCGGCGTCGGCCGAGCCGATCTCTCGCGCGACCTTCCTGGCGGAAGCCTCGTCCCGGTCGGCGACGACCACGCACGCGCCGTCGGCGGCCAGCCGCCGCGCTGTGGCTCGGCCGATCCCCGACCCGCCGCCGGTGACCAGCGCCACCCGGGTGGCCAGCGGCCCGGGCTTCGGCCGCCGGGCCAGCTTGGCCTCCTCGAGCGCCCAGTACTCGATCCGGAACTTCTCCGCCTCGCTGATCGGCTCGTACCGCGACACCGACTCGGCACCGCGCATAACGTTGATCGCGTTGACGTAGAACTCGCCGGCCACCCGCGCGGTCTGCTTGTCCGCGCCGAAGCTGAACATCCCGACGCCGGGAACCAGCACGATCGCCGGGTCGGCGCCGCGCATCGGCGGCGAATCCGGCGTCGCGTGCCGGTCGTAGTACGCGCGGTAGTCCTCCCGGTACGCTGCGTGCAGCTCGCCGAGCCGCGCGATCATCTCGTCCAGCGGCGCCGCCGGGGGCAGGTCGAGCACCATCGGCCGCACCTTGGTCCGCAGGAAGTGGTCCGGGCACGAGGTGCCGAGCGCGGCCAGCCGCGCGTGCTCGCTGCGGGCGAGGAAGTCGAGCACGGCCGGGGTGTCGGTGAAGTGCCCGAGCTGCCGCCGGTCGGCCGACGCCAGTCCGCGGATCACCGGGGCCAGGGCCGATGCGCGGGCGCGGCGCTGCGCCTCGGGCAGCGGCAGGTACTCCGGGATTTCGGGCCCGAACGGGTCGCTCCGCCCAGTGTCGTCGAGAAACCGGCGGGCTGTGGCGATGATCTCCAGGGAGTTGGCTTCACACTGGTCGCTCGAGTCGCCCCATGCGGTGACGCCGTGACCGCCGAGCACCACGCCGATCAGGTCCGGGTTGCCCCGGGCGACGGCGGCGATGTCGAGGCCGAGCTGGAACCCCGGCCGGCGCCATGGCACCCACGCCACCCGGCCGCCGAAGCATTCCCTGGTCAGCCGCTCGCCGTCGGCGGCGGTCGCGAGCGCGATCCCCGAGTCCGGGTGCAGGTGGTCCACGTGCGGCGCGTCCAGCAGCCCGTGCATGGCGGTGTCGATGGACGGGGCAGCCCCGCCGTTGCCGAACAGGCAGTAGCCGAACGCCGCGACCATCTCGTCCTCGCGGTCGACGCCGGGATAGACGCCGGTGAGCGCGCGGAGCCGGTCCAGCCGTAGCACGGCGAGGCCGTCCGCCGTGAGCGTGCCCAGGTCACCGCCGGAGCCCTTGACCCACATCAGCTCGGCCGGCTGCCCGGTCACCGGGTCGGTGGCCGGCCCCTTGGCCGAGGTGTTGCCGCCGGCATAGTTGGTGTTGCGCGGATCGGATCCCAGCCGGTTGCTGCGCGCCAGCAGCGCGCCGGCCTCTGGCGGTAGCTGCATGGAGCGCGTCTCCTCCCTGTCGTCGTGTCGCTGTCGTCGTGTCGCTGTCATCGTGGGTTCGCTGCCGCGGGCTGCCGCTGCCGCGGGCTGCCGCTCAGGTCCAGCTGGCCGCTGTCCCGCCGACCCGGTCCGCAATGATCTTCTCTGCATACCCCGAGCGCAGGTATGCCCCGACCGGGTCGGGGTCGAGGTCCATGTCCTCGCGCAGCTCGGCGAGCAGCGGCCGGACGTCGGTGTCGTAGGCGTCCATCAGCGCGGCATTCGCGCCGAGCACGTCGCCGCCCTGCTGCGCCGCCCTCAGGGCCACGCGGTCCACCAGCAGCGCCTTCGCCGACGCCTCCTGCACGTTCATCACGGACCGTATCTGTGCTGGGATCTTCGGCTCGATGTTGTGGCACTGGTCGAGCATGAACGCGATACCGGCGTCGGGCCGCAGCGCGCCGGCCGCCACGACCTCGTTCAGGATCCGGAACAGCTGGAACGGGTCGGCCGACCCGACCATGAGGTCGTCGTCGGCGTAGAACCGGCTGTTGAAGTCGAAGCCGCCGAGCCGTCCCGCACGCAGCAGGACCGCGACGATGAACTCGATGTTGGTGCCCGGCGCGTGGTGACCGGTGTCGACCACCACCTGGGCCTTCGGCCCCAGCGCCATGCAGTGCAGCACCGAGGTGCCCCAGTCGGGGACGTCGGTGGTGTAGAACGACGGCTCGAACAGCTTGTACTCCAGCAGCATCCGCTGGTCCGGCCCGAGCCGCTGGTAGACGGTCGCCAGCGCCTCGGCCAGCCGGTCCTGGCGGGCAGCGATGTCGTCCTGGCCGGGGTAGTTGGTGCCGTCGGCGAACCACAGCTTCAGGTCCCGCGAACCCGTCGCGTCCATGATGTCGACGCACTCGAGCAGGTGATCGACCGCCTTGCGGCGGATCCTGGGGTCGGGGTTGGCGACGCTGCCGAGCTTGTAGTCGTCGTCCTGGAACACGTTCGAGTTGACGGTCCCGATCTGGACGCCGGCGTCGCGCGCGTAGGCGGCCAGCGCCGCGTAGTCGTCGACGCGGTCCCAGGGGATGTGCACGGCCACCCTCGGCGCCACCCCGGTGTAGAGGTGCACCTGCGCCGCGTCGTCGACCTTCTCCTGCGGCGTGCGCGGGACGCCGGGCTGGGCGAACACCTTGAACCTGGTCCCAGTGTTCACAAACGCCCAGGACGGAATCTCGATCCGGTGCTCCCGCAGGGCGGTCTTTACGGCGGTCAGGTCAGGCATTCAAGGTCATCTCCATACAGCGGTTCTGGCGCGCTCAGTCGAGGTGGAAGATCTCGGCGACCCTGCGGAACCCCTCGTCGGGCCGCAACTCTCCAAGGTCAGCGAAACAGGCCTGCATATCCGCCTGCCAGCGCGCGTTGACGTCAGTGTGCGCCATCCGCTGCCGCGCCGCCGGATAGTCATCGGTCTCCAGGTAGCCGATGAGCAGGCCGTCTTCGGTGAGGAACAGCGTGTAGTTGGCCCAGCCTGCCTCCTGCAGCGCCTGGCGCATGTCCGGCCAGACCTCCTGGTGCCCGGCCCGGTACTCCTCGAGCCGCTCCGGCCGGATCCGGCTGAGGAAGCACACACGCTCCATCTGGTGTCCTCCAGGTTCAAGGTCCGGCGTCGCACATCCCCCCTGGGCGGCTGGTTGCCGGGGTGCCGGGCCAGGCGTGGCCCGGCACCCCGGACGGTCAGAAGTTGAAGTTGTTGATGTTGGCCGAGTTGAACACGGTGGGCGGGCCCAGGATGATCGTGTGGTCCGGCCCGATCGTGTACTTGCCCAGCTTGCCCGCGGTGAAGGACTGGCCCTGGGCGTTGGTGATCTTCTTGGATGCGAGGTTCACCGCCGCGTAGGCCGCCAGGTAGCCAAGGTTCGCCGGGTTCCACAGGATGAACGCGGGCGCGACGCCGTCGGCCACGTACGCCTTCATCTCATCCGGGGTGCCCAGGCCGGTCACGAGGACCTTGCCCTTCCACTTCGGCGTGGCGACGACCTGAGCCGCGGCCAGGATGCCCACGGTGGTCGGCGAGATGATGCCCTTGAGGTTCGGGTACTTCTCGAGCAGGCCCTCGGTGACCTGGGTGGCGGTCGGCGGGTCGTCGTTGCCGTACACGATCGACACGAGCTTCATCTTCGGGTACTTGGTCAGCTCCTGCTTCATGTAGCCGATCCAGGCGTTCTGGTTGGTCGCCGTGGCCGCGGCCGAGACGATCCCGATCTCGCCGCTGTCGTGCAGTTCCCTGGCCATGAGGTCGACCTCGCTGGTCCCGATCTCGGCCGTGGACGCCTGGTTGACGAAGAGGTCACGGCAGCCCGGCGCGTCCGAGTCGTAGGTGACCACCGTGATGCCCTTCTTCATCGCCGCGTTCAGCGTCGGGCACAGGGCGCTAGGGTCGGTCGCCGACACGATCAGGACGTTGGCGCCCTTCGCGATCGCGGCCTGGATGGCCGGAATCTGCGACGCGGGCGTCGCCGCCGTCCCGCTGGTCTCGGTGCCGCTCTCGCCGAGCGTGTCGAGCGCGGATATCGCGCCCCCTGTCTTGGCGCTGTCGGCGGTCGTGAAGTAGTTGTTGCCGAGGTTCTTCGGAATGATGAAGACCTTCAGGCCCTTCTTCAGCGCTCCCGAGCTCGAGCCCGATGAACCCGGGCTCGATGAACTCGAGGAACTGCACGCCGCAGCGAGGATGGACAGCAGGGCCAGCGCCGCGATCAGCGGCAGCGCTCTTCTTCTGGCCGACGTTCTTCCTCTGACCGGAGCTCTCATCTATGAATCCTTTCAACTGGTGGCCCAAAAAACCGGGTGCCGATAGTGCGGATATGAGGGTGCCGCCCGGGGCGGTAATGGGCGGGTAGCAGTGACGGCACGGGCCAACGCCGGCACGTGGCCAGTCCCGTCTTGCCGCCCGCGTTGCGCGCGTGCCACGCCGTCAGTCATGTCCGGTTCCGACAGCCGAAGGCGCAGCCTTGCCTCTCCTTGCGATCACGCCGCGTATCCGGCGCGTGAGTGTGGCCATGTTCGGCACGAACACGCTGACCAGCAGGAGGCCGCCAACGGGAATGCTGGCCGCCTCCTGGTTGAAACTCGTCAGCAGCAGGGCGTTCTGGATTCCCGCGAACGCGAGCACCCCGAGCACGACGCCCACGATCGTTCCCTTGCCGCCGAAGATCGAGACCCCGCCGAGCAGCACAACGGCGACGACGTCGAGCTCGAGGCCGAGCCCGTTGGTATTGACCGAGGTGGACAGGCGGAAGGTCAGCAGCACGCCTGCCAGCGAGCAGATCATGCCGGAGACGATGAACAGGAGGGTCTTGATGCGCTTGACCCGGATCCCGGCGAACGTCGCTGCCTCGGGACTGGCGCCCATCGCATAGATCGACCGGCCGACGGGCGTGAAGTGCAGCACCACGCCGAAGATCACGGCCAGGACGATGAAGACCGCGGCCGAGAACGACAGATTGGTGTTGAGCACCCCGGTGACGCCGATGTTCGCGTAGCTGGCCGGGAAGTTCGAGATCGTGTTGGGGCCGAGGATGATGTTGGCCACCCCGCGGTACAGGCCGAGCGTGCCGATCGTGACCGCCAGTGAGGGCAGGCCGAGCCGCGTGATCAGCAGCCCGTTGATCGCCCCCGCCAGCACGCCGGCCAGCAGGATGACGAGGAAGATGACCAGCATTGGCCAGTGCTTGCCCCACAGGTACCCGAGCAGCGCGCTGGACATGCCCATGATCGAGGCGACCGAAAGGTCGATCTCGCCGCTGATGATGATGAGCGTCATCGGCAGCGCCATTATCGCGATCTCGCCGGACTGCAGGCCCAGGTTGAAGATGTTGTTCCCGGTCAGGAACTCGGGCGAGGTCGAGACGCCGAGAATCCCGATCGCGATGACGACGACCGCCAGGCCGGCCTCCCAGCCGAGCATGTTCCTGGAGTCGAACCGTGAGCGCCAGCCGGGCGGCGCGCCGACGGTCGCGGCCAGCGACGTGTCCCGATCAGGCTGCATCGCGGGCACTCCTCTTGCGCAGCGCCGCCGCGAGCCGGACCGAGATGCCGCGGTCGAGGGTGATGGCGAGCAGCAGCAGGAACCCGGCGATCGCCTGGTCCCAGAAGTCGGAAATGCCCAGCACGTCGAGGGCGACGTTGATGGTGCCGAGCAGCAGTGCCCCGATCGCTGCGCCCGCGGCGCTGCCGCTGCCGCCGAAGATGGCCACGCCGCCGACCACGACCGCCGCGATCACGATCAGCGAGAAGTTGGTGCCGCCCGCGCTGGTGTTGATCGTCTGGTACTGGGCGGCCCACAGCACGCCGCCGACCCCAGAGATCCCGCCACACAGCGTGAACGCGGTGAACACCCGCCGGGCCACCGGGATGCCGGCCAGCCGGGCGCCATCCGGGTTCGACCCGATCGCGTACAGCTCGCGGCCGGAGCGGAACGAGCGCAGGTAGTACGCCCCGGCCCCGACCACGGCGGCCACCACGATCGCCAGCCACGGGATGTCGAAGATGGTCACGTTCGGGATGTCGACGAAACCGGCGGGCAGCGACGAGGCGACGACCTCGTTGCCGCCGACGACCAGGATGTCGATGCCCTGGATGATGTACAGGGTGGCGAGCGTGACGACCAGGCTGGGTACGCGCCCGAGCGACACCATCAGCCCGTTGGCCGCTCCGAATGCCAGCCCGATGCCGAGCCCGACACCGAACACGACGGGGATCGGGATGCCGTGCACGTGCCCGAACAACCCGGCCGACAGGTATGCGGACAGCGCCAGCACCGACTGAACCGACAGGTCCACGTTCCTTGTGATGATCACCAGGGTCTCGCCGAGCGCCACGAGTGCGTAGACCGCGGTGTTGACGAGGATGAACTGGATGTTCGACGAGCTGACGAAGCGCGGCTGGATCACGGCGGTGATCAGGACGAACAGCGCCAGGACCGCGATGATGCCGGTTTCCCGCACCCGGAAGACCCGCTCGGTCAGCCGGCGCGATCCGACCTCGGCCGGCGCGCCCGATGGCTCCCTCGGCGGCGCCAGGGTCGCGCTCACCGTGGCCCCCGGTTCGCTTCTCCGCCCGCTGCGCGTGCGTCGCTCACGGTGGCGTCGTGGTTCGCTTCTCCGCCCGCTGCGCGTGCGTCGCTCACGGTGCCTTCTCGTGAAGCTGGCCGGTCGCCGCGGACATGATCTTTTCTTCCGAGGCGTCCGCGCGGTCGTACTCGCCGACCAGCCGTCCCTCCCGCATCACCAGGATCCGGTCGCCGACGCGGAGCACCTCGGGCAGCTCCGAGGAGATCATCAAGATCGCGACTCCGTTTCCCGCTAGTTCCGATAGCAGCCGGTGCACCTCACCCTTTGTGGCGATGTCGATGCCCCGGGTTGGCTCGTCCACGATCAGCAAGCTCGGGTTGCGCCCGAGCCACTTCGCCAGCACGACCTTCTGCTGGTTCCCGCCCGAAAGCTGCGAGACCGGGTCGGTGAGGCGCCCGAACTTGATCCGCAATTTCAGCGCCCAGTCAGCGGCGAAGTCGCGTTCCGACTTCCCGGATATGAGGCCGGCGTGGCGCAGCCGGCCGAGCGAGGCGAGAGCCATGTTCTGCTGCACCGACATCTCCATGACGAGTCCCTGCTGGCGGCGGTCCTCGGGCACGAAGCCGACGCCGGCGGCCATCGCGCTGGTGGGGGAGGACTTGCGCAGCGGGTGCTCGTGCACCGTGACCGAGCCGGCGTCGTAGCCGTCGATGCCGAAGATCGCACGCGCGACCTCGCTCCGGCCCGAGCCGACGAGGCCGGACATGGCCACGACCTCGCCCGCGCGCACGTCGAAGGAGACGTCGACGAATACGCCCTCCCTGGTGAGCCGCTCGACCTTCAGCACCAGTTCCCCGGGTGCCGCGCGGTCGGCGGCGACGCGTTCGTCCAGCTTCCTGCCCACCATGGCGCGGACCAGCTCATCCGCGGTGAGCCCGGCAAGTTCCCTGGTCAGCACCTGTCGGCCGTCGCGCATCACGGTGACCCGCTGGCATATCTCGAAGACCTCCTCCAGGCGGTGAGAGATGAACAGCACCGCCGCTCCCGAGGCGCGCAGCGTCCGCGCGACGTCGAACAGCCGGTCCACCTCGGCCGCCGACAGCGCCGCCGTCGGCTCGTCCATCACGATGATCTTGGCTTCGAGGGACAGCGCCTTGGCGATCTCGATGATCTGCTGGTCGGCGATGGAAAGGCCGCGGCAGATACGGCCGGGGTCGATCCGGACACCCAGTCGCTGGAACAAGTCCCGGGCCTGTTCCCGCATCTGCCTGGCGTCGATGCGCCTTCCGCGCCGCAGCGGCTGGCGCCCCATGAAGATGTTCTCCGCGGCGGTCAGGTCCGGGAACAGGGTGGGTTCCTGGTAGATCACGGCTATCCCAGCGTCCTGGGCGGCCGCCGGGCTGTGCAGGGCGGCCGGCCCTCCACCGACCAGCAACTCCCCGCTGTCCGGCTGGTACACCCCGGCCAGGATCTTCACCAGCGTGGACTTGCCCGCTCCGTTCTCACCGACGAGCGCGTGAACCTCCCCGCCGTAGAGCTCGATCGAGGCGTCTGCGATCGCCTGCACCGCGCCGAACGCCTTGGCGGCGTGCCGCAGCGACAAGAGCGGCGTTCCCGCCGGCCGGCCTCCATCCGCCGCGCTGTCCCCTGCAGTCTCGTGGCTCGAGCGTGTCCCGTGGCCAGCCGGTGCTGGGCTGCTCGGGCTTGTCCCGTGGCCAGCCGGTGCCGGGTCAGCGGACCGCTCGGGCGCCGGGTTCGGGGAAGCAGCGCCCTGGCCCGGGCCATCGATGCGCCGGTCGGCACCGTGCCCAGGGTCCATGGACTCAACCTCCTGGCCGCCGGTCTCCGGACGCCCGAATTTATGGAACGTTTCAAATCTGTGAAGTAGTGTCAATCCGGCATTGCGCCACTGTCAAGAGGGGGTGAACTTCCTTAGTTCAGTCGTTATAGACCGCGTCTGTGCCCGACTCGGCGTGCCGAATAGCGCACAAATCGCCTCCCGCTCTCAGATCAGGCGAGCTGCGGGACGGGGTGTGGCCGCGAGCCAGCTCAGAACCGTCAGGCCCCGGAATCGGCCAGCCGCAAATCTCATCTGGACGCCGCCGAAACCCCTGAGGTCCCAAACCAGGATGGCTTCCTGCCAGTCAAAAGCCAATAAATAGCACATTTAGGATGCCCAGTTCGCCCGCGTCATTAGTGTGAAAGTGCCGTCGCTGTCGCTAGGACGACAGCGACGGGCCGGCGACACTACGCCAGGCGGCGGCGGGGCGTGCGGGGCGGCGGCGGGGCGTGCGAGGCCATCAGGAGGGGTGGCGGCGGCGCGGGCTCAGCAAGGAGGCGTGGCGGCGGTCGCGGACGCGGACGAGGGCCTCGCGGGAGGCACGGGTGGCGGGGTGGTCGGCGCCCAGGATGCGCTTGCGGCCGACGAATGCGCGCTTGTAGTAGGCGATCGACTCCCGCAGGCGGCTGGCCCGGGCGTAGGCGGCGGCGAGGTTGTTGCACGAGGTGAGCGTGGCCGGGTGATCGGGGCCGAGCAGCCGCTCGCGGTCGGCCAGCGCCTGCTCGTGCAGCGCGATCGCCTCGGGCAGCCGGTCCGCCCGGCCGTATGCGGCGGCGAGGTTGCTTCGGGAGGTGAGGGTGGTCGGGTGATCGGCCCCGAGCAGCCGCTCCAGGTCGGCAACGTTGCGCTCGTGCAGTGTGATCGCGTCTGCCAGCCGGCCGGTCTTGGCATACACGGCGGCCAGGTCGTTGCGGGATGCCAGGGTGTCCGGGTGCTGCGGGCCGAGCAGGCGCTCCCGGCTGGCGAGGGTCGGCTCGAGCAGTTCGATAGCCTCGCTGGTCCGCCCGGCCTGCTGGCAGGCCGCTGCGAGATCGTTCCGGTACGCGAGCGTGTCCGGGTGATCGACGCCGAGCACCCGCTCGGCGTCGGCGACCGCGGCGCCGAAGAGAACGATGGCGTCGGGAAACCAGCCGGCAGCGCTGTAGACGGCGGCCAGGCCGGCGCGGGACGCCAGGGTGTCCGGGTGATCGGCTCCGAGCACCCGTTCGCGGTCGGCGGCTACCTGACGTTGCAGCGGCACCGCGTCAACAAGCCGTCCGGCGGCAGCAAACGCTCGTGCCAGGCCATGCTGCGAGGAGAGCGTGTCGGGATCATCCGGCCCCAGAGCCCGCTCCCGGATGCCCAGGTTCTGCTCGTGCATGGCGATCGCTTCAGGTATACGCCCGTCGGCTCGGCACGCGCTGGCGAGATTGCCGCGGGTGCGTGCGGCGTCGGCGTGCTCCGTGCCGAGCACCCGTTCCTGGTCAGCCAGGGCCTGCTGGTACGCGGCCAGTGCCTCGCCGGTGCGGCCCGCGGCCCACAGCGCGCTGGCGAGGTTGGAGCGGGTAACCATGGCCCCGGGGTGGTCGGCTCCGAGCAGCCGTTCCTGAATCGAGAGATTGTGCTCGTGCAGGGCGGCGGCATCCGGCGCTCTGCCCGCTGAGCGGTAGCTGACCGCAAGATCATTGCGGGAGTGCAGCGTGTCCGCGTGATCGGGGCCGAGTACGTTCTCGCAGGCCGGCACGATCGTCTCGAACAGGGAGACGGCTTGCGTGAACCGCCCAGAGAACAGGTAAGCCCGGGCCAGCGCCGCCCGGGCGGTGAGGGTGTCCGGGTGCTTCGCGCCCAGCGTTTTCTCGTTCGCCTCGGCGGTCTGCTCGAGCTCGGCGGTCTGCGTGGCCATCGCTTCCGGCGAGATGGGTCGCTCGAACGGGTCCAGCGCTCCCTCCATGGGCCGTAGGGTTCCAGGATCTGCGCGTTCAATCAAATGGGAGCGCACAGGCGGCCGTCAGCCAGCATCACGCTCTCGCATACCCTAGATACTGCTCGGGACGCGACGTTCGGCGGCAACGGATGTGAACGGAAACATCACCTTGCCCGTGGGCGCCGCGTTGGGCGGGCTATGGGATCGGCCAGTGACCGAGGGGACCTGGTGGCGTCGACGGCGAACGGGCCAGCCGCACGGCCGGTGATGGCAGACGTCGCCCGGCTGGCCGGTGTTTCTCACCAGACTGTCTCCCGCGTCCTCAACGGGCATCCCAACGTCAGGCCGCAGACGAGGGAAGACGTGCTTGCGGCCATTCGCCAGCTTGGATACCGGCCCAACGCCGCCGCGCGCAGCCTGGTCACCGGGCGCACGCACGCACTCGGCGTGATCTCGTTCGACACCACCCTCTATGGCCCGGCTTCGATGCTCTACGGCATCGAGCGGGCCGCCCATTCCGGCTACTCGGTCACGATCACGAGCCTGCCCGCCTTCGACCGCCGGTCGATGCAGGAGGCGGTCGACCGGTTCCTCGGTCAGGGCGTCGAAGGCATCATCGTCATCGCCTCGGAGATGCCAGCCCTGGAGGCGCTCACCGGAGTCGCAGCCGACGTGCCGCTCGTGGCCGTCGGCTGTGGCACCCGCGCGCCGCTCGACTCGGTGGCGATAGACAACATCGCGGGCGCGTTTCAGGCCACGCGGTACCTGCTCGACCTTGGCCATCCGACCGTGCACTACGTGGGCGGCCCAGACTCCACGCTGGACGCGCGGGAGCGCGCGGAGGGGTGGGGCCGGGCGCTGCGGGAGACGGGCACCGCGGAGCCTGAAATCGTGCGCGGAGACTGGTCGGCGCGATCCGGCTACGAGATCGGGCACGAGCTCGCGAGCATGCCCGAAGTCAGCGCCGTGTTCTGCGCAAACGACCAGATGGCGCTCGGTTTGCTCCGGGCGCTGGGCGAGCACGGGCGCCAGGTTCCGGTGGATGTGAGTGTGGTGGGATTTGACGATATACCGGAATCTGCCTTCTTCCTTCCCCCGCTGACCACGGTGCGGCAGGATTTCGGGGAACTCGGCAAGCAGGCGTTGCGGCTGCTGGTCGACCGGATCTGCGGGCGCCCCGCACAGGGCGCCCGGCTGCCGGTCACGCCGGAGCTGATCGTGCGCTCCAGCGCGGGCCGTCCCCGGCACTGATCGTCAGAGAGTTAAGAGAGGACACCGGTGCACCACGGCCATGCTGTTAGCGTTAACAATTCGGGTATGGGCAGGTCCGCACCTGGGTCTGAGGGCGCGATCATGGAGGTGGGTCGATGACCACAGCCGGTGACGCCTACGTCGTGGGGATCGACTTCGGCACGCTGTCCGGGCGCGCCGTCGTGGTGCGAGTCCGTGACGGCGCCGAGGTGGGCACCGCTGTCCACGAGTACCGCCACGGCGTGATGGACGCCACGCTGGCCGCCACCGGCGAGCCGCTGCCCCCGGACTGGGCGCTGCAGGATCCCGAGGACTACCGCGACGTGCTCCGCGAAGCGGTGCCCGCCGCCCTGGCCGCGGCCGGCGTCGGTCCCGCGCTCGTCGTCGGGGTCGGCACCGACTTCACCGCGTGCACCGTGATGCCGGTGCTGGCGGACGGCACGCCGCTGTGCCAGCTTCCGGAGCTGGCCGGGCGGCCGCACGCCTACCCGAAGCTGTGGAAGCACCACGCGGCGCAGCCCCAGGCGGACCGGATCAACGCGCTCGCCCACGAGCGGCACGAGCCCTGGATCGCCCGCTACGGGGGAAAGATCTCGTCCGAGTGGCAGTACGCCAAGGCTCTGCAGCTTCTGGAGGAGGACCCGAAGATCTACCAGCAGACCGAGCGGTGGATCGAGGCCGCGGACTGGATCATCTGGCAGCTCACCGGCGCCGAGACCAGGAACGCGTGCACCGCCGGTTACAAGGGCATCCGGCAGGACGGCCACTACCCGACGCGCGAGTTCCTTGGCCAGCTGAACCCCGGGTTTGCCCGGTTCGCCGCGGACAAGCTGGAGCATCCGGTGCTGGCGCTGGGCCACAAGGCTGGGCAGCTAACCGCGGAGGCGGCCGAGTGGACCGGCCTGCACGAAGGGATCGCGGTGGCCGTCGGCAACGTCGACGCGCACGTGACCGTGCCCGCGGCCGCCGCTGTCGCGCCCGGCCAGATGGTAGCGATCATGGGTACGTCGACCTGCCACGTGATGAACGGCAGCAGGCTGGCCGAGGTCCCCGGCATGTGCGGCGTGGTCGACGGCGGCATCGTGGCCGGGATGTGGGGCTACGAGGCCGGCCAGAGCGGCGTCGGGGACCTCTTTGCCTGGTGTGCCGAGCACGTGGCCGGAGCCGAATACCGGGCCGAGGCGGAGCGGCGGGGCATCAGCGTGCAGGAACTGCTGGACGCCGCGGCCGCGCGGCAGCCCGCCGGGGCGCACGGCCTGATCGCGCTCGACTGGCTGAACGGCAACCGCAGCGTGCTCGTCGACCATCACCTGTCTGGCCTGATCGTCGGCCTCACGCTGGCCACCCGGGCGCCCGACATCTACCGGGCGCTGATCGAGTCCACCGCGTTCGGGACCAGGGTCATCATCGACACATTCAGCGCGTCGGGAGTTCCCGTTACCGAGCTGGTGATTGCGGGCGGCCTCACCAAGAGCAAGTTCGTGCTCCAGCTCTACGCCGACGTGACCCGCCGCCCGCTCAGCGTGATCGCCTCGGAGCAGGGGCCGGCCCTCGGCTCAGCCATCCACGCCGCGGTCGCGGCCGGCTGCTACCCCGACGTCCCGGCCGCGGCCGTGGCGATGGGCGGCAAGAACCAGGCGGTATACGTACCCGACCCGGTCAGCGCGGACGTCTATGACCGCCTGTACGCCGAGTACCTGCTGCTGCACGACTACTTCGGCCGTGGCGGCAACGAGGTCATGCACCGGCTCCGCGGGATCCGCGACCGGGTCGTGGGCGCGGCATCGGAGGGGATCGCATGAGCGCAGACCTGGCGCAGCTCCGGCGCACGGTGAGCGACCTGCACGCCGACCTGCTCGCGGCGGGCCTTGTGGCCTGGACCTCGGGCAACATCTCGGCCCGGGTTCCCGGCGAGGATCTCATGGTGATCAAGCCGAGCGGCGTGCTCTACCCGGAGCTGACCCCCGATTCGATGGTGGTCTGCGACCTCGACGGCCACGCGATCGACGACCCCGCCGTCAACAGCATGGGCTACTCGCCCTCGAGCGACACCGCCACCCACGCCTACGTCTACCGCAAGATGCCCGAGGTCGGCGGCGTCGTGCACACGCACTCCGGGTACGCGACCGCGTGGGCGGCGCGCGGCGAGGCGATCCCGTGCGTGATCACGGCGATGGCCGACGAGTTCGGGGGCGAGATCCCGATCGGCCCGTTCGCGCTGATCGGCAGCGACGAGATCGGCCGTGGCATCGTCGGGACGCTGTCCGGGCATCGCTCGCCCGCCGTGCTGATGCGCAGCCACGGCGTCTTCACGATCGGCGGCACCGCCCGCGACGCGCTGAAGGCCGCCGTGATGTGCGAGGACGCGGCGCGTACCGTGCACCTGACGCGTGCGTTCGGTGGCCCGCTGACCCCGCTACCCCAAGACCAGATCGACGCGCTGTACCGGCGCTACCAGCAGGAATATGGCCAGCGCTGACCACCGGCTGGGACCCGGCCGAACCAGGGCCGGGCTCTACGTTCTGGAGGAATTCCATGTCTGACCGCAAGCCCAAGATCGGGATCCTGGGCATCATGCAGGACCTGTACGACGACATGATCCCCGACATCGCGGCGCGGCAGGCGGGCTACGCTCGCGAGATCGCCGAGCATCTTGCCGACGTCGGCGAGTTCTTCCCGAGCGAGCCGGTCAAGTACCGCGAGGACGCCGAGCGGGCCATGCGCCAGTTCGAGAACGACGACCTCGACGGCGTCATGGTCGTGATGCTGACCTACGGGCCGGCCATGCGGGTGGCGCGGCTGCTCAGCGAGTCACGGCTGCCGATCCTGATGGCGAACATCCAGCCGGAGCCCAGCGTCACGCCCGAGTGGGACATGGCCGACATGACCTACAACCAGGGCGTGCACGGCGCCCAGGACACGGCGAATGCCATGGTCAGGGCCGGCCGGCGGTTCGCGGTGCTCACCGACGACTGGAAGAGCGAGCATTTCCGCGCCGACGTCGGCCGGTGGGCCCGCGCGGCGGCCGCGGTGACCGCGTGGAAGAAGCTCAAGGTGGCGATCTTCGGCTACGCGATGAACGACATGGGCGACATCCGGGTCGACGAGAGCGCGCTGATCCGCAGCCTCGGACCGGAGATCCTCGCGGTGGCCCAGGGGGACCTGTACCGCGGCATGCTCGAAGTCACCAGGGCGCAGCTGGACGAGGTCATCGGGTTCGAGGACGAGCACTTCGAGATCGACCCGGCGCTGTCGGAGGAGGAGCGCGCCGATCACGCCCGGATGCAGGTCGCGATCAAGCGGATCCTCGATGCCGGCGGCTACGGCGCGTACACCGCCCACTTCGACGCGATCGGCGAGGACGGCCGGTTCGACCGGCTGCCGCTGGCCGCCGCGTCGTCGCTGATGGCCCAGGGGTACGGCTACGCGGCGGAGGGCGACGTGCTGACGGCGTGCATGGTGGCGGCGGGCCACGTGCTGATCGGGGACGCGCACTTCACCGAGATGTACGCGATGGACTTCCCGTCCGACTCGATCCTGATGAGCCACATGGGCGAGGGCAACTGGAAGATCGCCCGCAGCGACCAGCCGGTGAAGCTGATCAAGCGGCCGCTGGGCATCGGCAAGCTCGCAGACCCGCCCACGTTCCTGTTCCAGTACCAGCCGGGCCCGGCCACGCTGGCCACGCTGGTGTCGCTGGGCGGCACCCGGTTCCGGATGGTCGTCGCCGAGGGCGAGAACCTGGACAGCCAGGTGCTGCCCGCGCTGGAGATGCCGTACGGCCAGTTCCGGCCCGACACCGGCGTGCGGGCCTGCCTCAACGCCTGGCTGACCGCGGGCGGCCCGCACCACGAGGTGATGAACCTCGGCAGGCACGCCGCGAGCTGGAAGGTGTTCTGCCAGCTCGCCGGCATCGAGTTCGTGCAGGTCTGAGCCGCCTTCAGGCCTCGGGTCGCCTTCAGGCGAGAATCTCGGTGAGGCTGTAGCTGACCGGCTCCTCGAGCTGGGCGAAGCCGCACGATTTTGGCTCACGGTCGGGGCGCCACCGGACGAACTGGGCCGTGTGCCGGAACCTGGTGCCTTCCATGTGGTCGTAGCGGACCTCGACGACCCGTTCGGGGCGCAGCGGGATGAACGACAGGTCCTTGTTCGCGTTCCACCGGCTGTGCTCGGCGTCACGCGGACCCCGTACCCCCGGCTGCGGTTTCGCCCAGTTCCATGGGTGCTCATCGAAGCTCGTGACCAGGGGCTGCAGTTCGGTGAGCAGTTCGCGCCTGGTTGCCAGCGGGAACGCGCCGATCACACCGACGCTGGCTAGCTTGCCACTGTCGTCGTAGAGGCCGAGCAGCAGCGACCCGATCGCGTCGGGGCCGCTCTTGTGCTCCCGGTATCCCGCGACGACGCAGTCCGCTGTGCGCTCGTGCTTGACCTTGAACATGACGCGCCTGTCCGGCTCGTACTGGCCGTCCAGCGGCTTGGCCACGATCCCGTCCAGGCCCGCGCCCTCGAACTGGCTGAACCACTGGGCGGCGAGGTCACGGTCGCGGGTCGCCGGGGTGAGGTGAAATGGGGCCGCCGCGTCGGTCATCGCCTGCTCGAGCACCTCACGGCGGACGGAGAACTCCGTCTCCAGGTAGCTCACGTCGCCGAGCGCGAGCAGATCGAACACGACGAACTCGGCGGGGGTCTGCTCGGCCAGCAGATTGACCCGGCTGGCCGCCGGGTGGATCCGCTGCAGCAGCGCCTCGAAGTCGAGCCGCCGGCGCTTCGCGTCCGGTATCACGATCTCCCCGTCGAGTACGCAGCGCTCCGGCAGGTTCGCCACGGCCGCCTCGACGAGTTCGGGGAAGTACCGGGTCAGCGGACGCTCGTTGCGGCTGCCGAACTCCACCTCGAGGCCGTCCCGGAACACGACCGACCGGAAGCCGTCCCATTTGGGCTCGAAGCTGACCGCCCCGCCCGGGATCACCTTCACCGACTTGGCCAGCATCGGCGCCACCGGCGGCATAACGGGAAGACGCATGCCCCCATCTTCGCCGATCGGCCTGCCGGCCCCCGGCCGCCCCGCCGACGTAGCCGATTGCGCGCGGCCGTGCCGCCCGGGGCCGTGCGAGAACCCGGCCGGCTGGTCTGCCTTTGCCCGCCGTTGCCCCGGAACGTCCGGTGCCGAAACGGGCCAAGTCTCGGCGACGGCGCCCGGTGGCCGGCGCCGAGACCGTTTACTGAGGTGAGAGCATGCAGCCGACGAACAGCACGCGTGCCGCGACGGCAAGCGTCCCGCGACGGCGCGCGTGACCGGGGAGGAGTTGGCCGGTGCGACCAGATTCAGAGCAGGTGACGGCGCTGCCGGAGGTGACGGCGCTGCCGGTGTCATCGCGGACCGAGGAACGCAACCTGCGGACCGCCGACATCGACGTCGTCCCCACCGAGCAGATTCTGCGGCTGCTGAATGCCGAGGACGCCACGGTTGCCGGTGCGGTCGCGTCGGTCCTGCCGGCCCTCGCCGTGGTCGTCGACCAGATGGTCGAGCGGCTCAGGGCAGGCGGTCGCGTGCACTACTTCGGCGCTGGCACCTCCGGGCGGATCGGTGTCCTCGATGCGGCGGAGGTGGTGCCGACCTTCGGGCTCGAGCCCGGGATCTTCGTTGCCCATCAGGCCGGAGGTTCGCGCGCGATGCGGTCGTCAGTCGAGGGTGTCGAGGACTCCGAAGCGCTCGGTGCCCAGGACTCGCGCGACGTGACCGCGGCGGACGTCGCGGTAGGGGTCTCGGCCAGCGGCCGCACGCCGTACGTCGCCGGCGCGCTGCGCCACGCCGGGTCCGTGGGCGCCGTCACCGTGCTGGTGAGCAGCAACCCGGCGGCGCCGCTCGCCGCGCTGGCCCAGCACCGGGTGCTGCCGGACACCGGCCCTGAAGCTATCGCGGGATCGACCAGGCTGAAGGCGGCCACCGCGCAGAAGATGGTGCTCAACGCGCTGTCCACAGCGGCGATGGTCCGGCTGGGGCATACGTACTCCAACCTGATGATCGGCATGTCCGGCAGCAACGCCAAGCTGCGCCAGCGGCAGCTGACCATACTCCACGAGCTGTCTGGGGCCAGCGAGGAATCCTGCCGCGACGAGCTGGCACGGTGCGGCGGAGACCTGCGGCTTGCCCTGCTCTGCCTGCTGTCGGGGCTCGAGCCGAAGGCGGCCGCCGACGCGCTGGCCGACGCGGGCGGCAGCGTGCGCGAGGCGCTGGCCGGGCTCGGTTTTGGGGCGCGGGCGTCAGCCGGGTCGGGATAGGTTTTCATGATGAGCGGGTCGGAACTGGACACGTGCATGCTGGCCCGGTTCCCCGGGACAACGCCGCCCGGCTGGCTGCGGCGCTGGCTTGACGACGGCCTCGGCGGCGTGCTGCTGTTCGCGGAGAACATCACCGGCCCCGAGCAACTGCAGACACTTACCGCGGAGCTACGGGCGCACAATCCCCGCGTGCTCATCGCCGCCGACGAAGAAGGCGGCATCGTCACCCGGGTCGAGGCGCGCACCGGATCCTCCTACCCGGGCAACGCCGCGCTCGGTGCGGTCGACGACACGGGCCTGACGCGGCGGGTCGCGGCCAGCATCGGCGCGATGCTCGCCAGCGGCGGCGTCAACCTCGACCTCGCGCCCGACGTGGATGTCGACAGTAACCCGGCAAACCCGATCATCGGCGTCCGCTCCTTCGGCGCCGATCCGGCCAGGGTGGCCGCGCACGCCGCCGCGTTCACCGGCGGCCTCCAGTCGCACCTGGTCGCGGCCTGCGCCAAGCACTTCCCGGGACATGGCCGGACGAACACCGATTCGCACGTGGTACTGCCCGTGGTCGCCGCCTCGCTGCAGGAACTCCGCGACACCGACCTGGTGCCGTTCCAGGCCGCGATCGGCGCCGGGGTCCGCGCCGTGATGACCGCGCACGTGGTGTTTCCCGAGATCGACACCGTTCCGGCGACGATTTCCCGGACGTTCCTCGCCGAGGTTTTGCGCGGAGAACTCGGATTCGACGGTGTGGTCATCACCGATGCCCTCGAAATGGCGGCGATCGGAGACAGCGAGGCCAGCGCCGAGGGAGCCGTGGCGGCCCTGGCGGCCGGGGCCGACCTGCTCTGCCTGCCGGGAGAGTGGGCAGCGCAGCGGCGGGCCAGGGACACGCTGGCCAGCGCCGTGCGCCGCGGAGTC
>JASHQP010000449.1 GCA_030039095.1 Streptosporangiaceae bacterium | reverse complement strand
CGGCCACCCCGTTGCCGCGGCCACGGCCGACGGTGCCGGCCGCGGCCTGCTGTGCGGCGCCGACCGGCTGGTGAGGTCCGCTGATACTGCTTTCCGCCTGCGGCGGCACGGCGGCGAAGTACTGCTGCATCTGCTCTGCCTGGCTGTCACCGCTCTGCGCGGCGTAGGGCGCCCGCACGATTTGCCCGGGCTCGGGGCGGCGGGCCAGCCTGGCCTTGCGGCGGCGCCGTCGCATCAGCGCGTAGAGGACGATCGGCAGCAGCAGAACCACGAGCACGGCACCGGAGATGAGCCCGTCCCGCTCGAGCTTCGGCTCCATGGCCTGGCTGATGAACGGCACCGACGGCGCCCCCGGCTGGGCGCGGGAGACCGCCCCCGCATCGGCCCGGCTCGGGCCGGGGCCCGCGATCGTCTTGGCCGCCGCCAGCGCCCGCGCGGCGTCGGCGGTGCCATGGCCGGAGCCATCCGCTATGCCGGTCCCCGGGAACTGCGTGCCGGTGGTCAGTGCCTGGGTGACCTGAGCGGGCGTGAGCTGCGGGTACTCGGACTTGATCAGCGCCGCGATGCCGGTGACGATCGCGCTGGCCGCGCTCGTGCTGCTGACCGTGGTGTACCCGGTGGGGGTTGCCGCGGTCATGCCGCTGCCGGCCGCGGTCAGCGTGACGTAGGACTGGTGGCTGGAGAACGCGGCCTTGATGAAGCTGCTGTCGAACGCTCCGACGGAGATCACGCCGGGGTAGTCGGCGGGGAAGTTCGGGTCATCGGTCCCGGCCCCGTTGTCGCCGCCCGGAGCGACGAGCACCACGCCCTTGCTCAGCGCGTAGGCGACGGCGGACTTCTCGGCGGCGCTGCCGCCCGCCGCCGTCTGCTGGGCGGCCTCGAGCGGGGTCAGGGGGGTGTTCGGAGCGGGCGCTGGGGTCGGCGTGGCCACCAGGTTGTTGACGGACTGGCCCGGGTCCAGCGGCAGGTCGATCACCTGGGCGCCGTTGTTCACGGCGTACCTGATCCCGTCGGCGATCGCGCCGGGCAGCGCGGAAACGGCGCTGGAGTCGTCGAGCAGTGGGTCGCCGGCGTCCAGGGAGACCCGCACCGACAGCAGCTTGGCCGCCGGAGCGACTCCCAGCACCCCGTCGGCGTCGCCCGGCCCGTGCCCGTGGCCGACGATCAGGCTCGCCATCGCGGTCCCGTGGATCCCGTAGAACTGGCTGCCGGGCTTCTCGCCCGAGTTCGTGAAGTCGGAGCCGGTGATGACCGACCCGGCGAGGTCGGGCTGCGCCGGGTCCACGCCGGTGTCGAGCAGTGCGATCGTCACGCCCGCGCCCTGGGTGGCCTGCTGCGCCTGCGTGACGTGCAAGGCCCCGAGCCACCATTCGCCCTGGCGGACCTGGTCCGCCGAGGCCGCGCCGATGCCGACGGCAGCCCACGCAACCGCCAGGCCAACGGCGGTCGTCAAGATCACTGGGCGGGGGAACCTCAGCGACACTCCATCTTGCCTTCCGTGCGGTTACCCACGCATTCTGCCATCTTGGAGCTAATTGCGTACGGTCCGTGCAGATCCGGCGGCAGCCGGCAAAACCCTTGGGGTCCCATCAGCCGCAATGCAGGAAATCTGCTCAGGAAGCGTGCGGGGCGGACAGCCGGACGTGCGCGCCGGGCGGCAGGCCAAGCTGCTGCGCCGCGTCGCCCGCGTTGACGGCCAGCGAGATCAGCCCGGCGCTGTCGGTGAACGCAACGATCTCTCCGGGCGCCACGGCAGCGAACGTCTCCAGGAACGGCACGGTGAGCTGGCGCCTGCCCGCCCTGACCACCAGCGGAGAGCCGAACCCGACGCCGAGCGCCCCCACGTCGGAGGCGACGATCGACAGCTGCACGTTGCCGAACCTGTCCACGGACATGACCTCGCCCTCGGCCTCGCCGTCGCGGACCCTGCTGGTCGGCGCGGGCAGCGTCACCAGGTCGGTGAGGTCGATCTGGTCTCCGGCGGAGGAAATGTCCTGGCCCGCCGCAATGTGCGCGGCCACCGGCATGAAGATGTCGCGCCCATGGAACGTGGGCGACACCGGATGCAGCCACAGGTCACCGTTGGTGAGCTGGAAGGCCTGCTCGGCGCCGCCCTTGCGGTCGATCGCCCAGGACAGCAGGCCGTTGTCCGGCCCGACCAGGATGCTGTCGCCGGCCTTGACCGCGACGCCGCGGCGCGCGGTGCCGACCCCGGGGTCGACGACGGCCACGTGCACGGCCGGGGGCAGGTACGGGATCGTCTGGGCGAGCACCGCGGCGCCGCGGCGCACGTCGCCGGGCTGCACCAGGTGGGTGATGTCAATGACCCGGGCGCCCGGGGCAATCCGGGCTGCGACGCCATGGCATGCCGCGACGAACCCGTCCTCCAGGCCGTAATCGGTTATGAACGTAAGGGAATCAAAGGAAGCCACGAAGGGTGAGCGTACGACGCCGGAGCCGTGACGCATAGAGGCCGCCTACGATGGACTTCTTTACTGAGGTGTGTTGGAGGCCGGATGGCTGGGCTATCTGAGCTCGACAAGCGGATCCTGGCCTTCGAGCAGAGCTGGTGGCAGTTCCCTGGGGCGAAGGAACGGGAGATCCTCGAGGTGTTCGGCATGCCGGTGACCCGCTACTACCAGCTGCTGAACGCGCTGATCGACCGGCCGGAGGCGAGCGAGTTCGATCCGGTGCTCGTCGCCCGGCTGCGCAGGCAGCGCAGCCGCAGGCACGGCATCCGGTCGGCGCGCCCGGAGTGATGCCGGGCCTCCCCGCTCCGCGGACCGAGGCCGGCCGGGCCGGCCTCGCCTCGCTGGTGAGCACCCCGTCCCGCGCGCTGATCGCCCTGGACTTCGACGGCACGCTGTCGCCGATCGTGGACGACCCGGCGGCC
>JASHQP010000448.1 GCA_030039095.1 Streptosporangiaceae bacterium | reverse complement strand
CGCCTTCCGGACTGGGACGCGCCGCCGGTGCCCGGCGGGCAGACGCTGTGGGTGCGGCTGCCGTACGGCGACGGGACCTCGTTCGCGCAGACCGCGCTGCGGCACCGTGTCGCGGTGCTGCCGGGCAGCGGGCTCGACGCCGCCGGGCGGTACCAGGACCACCTGCGGCTGCACTTCGTCGCGCCGCCGGAGGTGCTGACCGAGGCCGTCAGGCGGCTCGCCGAGGCGTGGCGCGCCTACCACCCGCCGCCGACCCCGGCCACCGCGCCGCCCGCGATGTCGCTCTGATGCGGTTGTGCTCCTGCCGGGCCCGTGCCGACAATGGAGCCAATGCCTAGGTCCAATCGGCCCAGCCTTGGCCTGTCATCGTCGGTGGAGCTGCGCGGCGCCCTCGACGGGTGGCGGCGCGGCACCGGCCCGCTGCACCAGCGTCTTGCGGCGGCGCTGGCGGACGCGGCGGAACGGGGAGAGCTGGTTCCCGGCACCAGGCTCCCGCCCGAGCGTGACCTCGCGGCCCACCTCGGCGTGGCCAGGACCACCGTGTCGGCGGCCTACCGGGAACTCGAGCACGGCGGGCTGGTCGCGCGGCGGCAGGGCAGGGGCACGCACGTGACCGGCGCCGACGGCGCGCTGGCCGGCGGCCGCGCCGCGGAGCTGACCACGTCCCTGCAGCGCAACGTGCTTTTCCGCCGGCTTGGCGAGGACCCGCCGGACGCGGTCGACCTGCTCGGCAGCTACGAGGTGCCGAGCCAGGCCATCCGGGACGTGCTCGCATCGGCCGGGGCCGCGGTCGACGTCGGGGAACTGGCGGAGGGGCGTGGTTACCTGCCGCTCGGCTACCCGCCGCTGCGCCGGGCGGTCGCGGCTCACCTGACCGTGCGGGGCCTGGCAACCGACGAAGAGGAGACGCTGATCACGGCCGGCGCCCAGCAGGCGCTGAGCCTGCTGGCCAGCTACTACGTCACCCCCGGTTCCACAGTGGTGGTTGAGGACCCCACGTTCCCCGGTGCGATCGACGCGTTCCGGACCGCGGGCGCCAGGATCCTGACCGTTCCGGTCGGCCCGGCGGGCACCGACGCGGACCTGCTGGCCGCGACCGTTTCGCAGAGCCCGGTGCGGGCCGTCTATCTGATGCCGACCTTCCAGAACCCGACGGGATACGTGGCGCCGGCCCAGGCCAGGCGCGAGCTCACCCGGCTGAGCCAGATCAGCGGGGTCCCGCTGATCGAGGACAACACCATGGCTGATCTCGTCCTGGGCAGCGAGCCCCCGGCTCCGCTCGCGGCCTACGCACGTGACGCGCAGATCGCACTGGTCGGCTCGCTCAGCAAGGTGTTCTGGGCCGGGCTGCGGGTCGGCTGGATCCGCGCACCCCGGCCGGTGATCGCTCAGCTCGGCCGGCTGAAGGCCGTCACCGACCTGGGCACGTCGCTGGTGAGCCAGGCGATCGCGGTCAAGCTTCTCGCCGACTCCGCCCACATCCTGGACCTGCGCCGCCGCGAGCTAACCGAACGGCTGGTGCTGCTGCAGGACCTGCTCGGCCGCCACCTGCCCGGATGGACCTGGCGGCAGCCAGGCGGTGGCCTGTGCCTGTGGGCCAGGCTGCCGGACGGCAGCTCGACAGACCTGGCGCAGATCGCGGCGCGGCACGGCGTGCTGATCGCACCCGGCCCGGTCATGTCGGCCACCGGCCGGTTCGACGAGCACGTGCGGCTGCCGTTCGACTACCGCAAGGAAACGCTCGAGCAGGGCATCAGCCGCCTTGGCCTCGCGTGGCAGGCCTACCGCCGCCTGCTCGACGCGCAGGGGTCGCGGCAGATCGACGTGATCGTTTAGCGGCCCGGCCGCTCATGCCAATCCCGAGTTGATTGGCATACCCGCAGCGCGCGAAGGTGCGATCGTGGGCAGTGAGCGCTTCACCATCCGGCCGGCCGTGGCCGACGACATCGGCCAGATGAGCGGCGTCCTTCAGCGCGCCGGGCTCTCCTCGGGCGGGCCGAAACTCCTGAGGTTCAACCTGGCTTCCCCCGGTACACAGATGTTCGTGGCCAGCGACGGCGACCGGGTGATCGGCGTCGCGTGCGGCGTCTGCTTCGGGCGTACCGGCTGGCTCGGCAACGTCGCTGTCGAGGACGACGCGCGCGGCCAGGGGCTCGGCCGGGTGCTCAGCCAGACGGCCGTGGACGTTCTGCGGGAGGCCGGGGCGCAGACGGTGCTGCTCACCGCCACGAAACTCGGCCAGCCCATTTACGAGCGGCTCGGATTCACCGACGAGGGCGTTTCGTACGGCATCTGGGAGCGGGACGCCGCGACCGAGTATGCCCGCGATCGCTCGGCGACGGCCCGGCCCGCCGGCATCGATGACGTGCTCGGGCAGGACATCGCCGCAACCGGTGAGGACCGCCGCAGCTACCTGGTGCCCTTCGCCGACCGGGCCCGGGTGCCGGCCGGCCCGGGCAGAGCCAGCCCAGGCAGAGCCAGCACAGCGCAGGCCGGCTACTGGATCGGGCTGCCGTGGGGCGGCGGGCCGATCGTCGCAGCCAGCCCCGCGTCGGCACGGCCGCTGATCGTCGAGATGATCCAGGCCAGCCCGGGATCGCGGCTCGCGTTCCCCGAGGTGAACGCCCACGGTGCCGCTCTCGCGGTGTCGCTCGGATTTCATCTGGCCCGGAGCGTGCGCCGGATGCGGCTCGGCCCGCCCGTCGCTGGCTACAAGCCACGGACGATCTACAACGTGTACAGCCTCGGGATCGGCTAGCGATCCCACGCCTCAGGGAGGTTCTCATGGCAGTCCCCTACTCAGAGCAGGCCACCGGCACCCCCGCCGCTCCCGCCACCGGCGCGGCCACCTCTCCTCCCCGGCCGGCCGTCGAGAGCGGCACGGAGCGGGTGAAGCGTGGTATGGCGGACATGCTGAAGGGTGGTGTGATCATGGATGTGGTCACGCCGGATCAGGCGAGGATCGCTGAGGACGCGGGTGCGGTGGCGGTGATGGCGCTGGAGCGGGTGCCGGCCGATATCCGGGCGCAGGGCGGGGTGGCCCGGATGAGTGA
>JASHQP010000447.1 GCA_030039095.1 Streptosporangiaceae bacterium | reverse complement strand
CGGACCGTGAGTGGTGGGGGAGCCTGTGGGCCGAGCGGCTGACCGAGTCGCCGTTCGGTGACCGGGCCGTCGAGCACGGCCTGGCCACCCGCCAGGACCTCGAGCGGCTGGCCGCCGCGTGGCTGCGCTGGGCGGCAAGCGACGACGGGTGGTTCCTCATCCCGCACGGCGAGATCCTGTGCCGCGTTCCCGGCTAGCCGGCACTGCGCTGAAGCAGGTATGCCGCCTCGACCGCATCCTCGATGGCGCCGGCGTCACCGCCGGCGAGATCGGCGACCACCATCATGTGCCTGGCGTAGCGTGCCGGGACGCTGAACGATGGCGAACCTGCCGCGGACGGCCTGCGGGTGCACCGGACCGGCCGGCACACCCGCAGGTTACGTCAGGTGACGGCGTGCGTCACCTGTCCCGCTACTTCGTGTAATACCAGTCCTCTGGGTTGAGGGTGAGCGTCGAGGACTCGGGCGTGGCGCCCTTCAGGTTGTTGGTGATCTCGGCAACCAGGTAGGGGGCGTTGACCTGCCATTCCACCGGAAGCTGCTTGGCCAGGTAGTCCTGCCACGAGTACATGTAGGTCAGGTTGGTGCTGGTCAGCGTCTTGTCGATCATCGCGTCGTTGGACTTGTCGCAGTAGCCGCTGGAGTTGGCGATCGCCCCGCACAGGAACAGCGTCTCCCCGGTGGGGTAATAGTCGGGGGCGAACGACCAGCCGAGGCCCCAGTCCGCCATGTCCCAGTTGCACGGGATCTTGGCGACCACGCAGTTGCCCGCGTCGGTCGAGACCACGTTGTCGAACGGCTCGGGCTTGAGGTTCAGCTTGATCCCCACGCCCGCCGCGCTGGACTGAAGCTGCAGCAGTTCCTGTGCGATCCACGCGCTGCCGGTCGCATACGCGAACGTGAAGCTCAGCGCGGTGCCCTTGGTGATGCCCGCGCCGCAGTCGCTCGCGCCCGAGCCCGCCGTGGCACAGGTAGTGGTGCCGTTCGGCGCCACGCTCCAGCCGTGACTGGTCAGCAGCGCCTTCGCCTTGGACGGGCTGTAGGGGAACGTCACGCCCTTCTTGCCCTGCGGCGACAGCCACGAGGTCGCCGGGTAGCTGCCGACCGGCCCGTTCTGGGTCGTCCCGTAACCCTTCAGCGGCCCGGCGAGGTCGGCAGGCTGGTTCATCAGGTACGCCAGTGCCTGACGGAAGTACAGCTGCTTGAAGATCGCGGCGTGGTCACCGATCGTGGACTGCTCGTTCAGCGTGTAGTAACTGACTCCCCAGGTGACCTGCGGCGCCAGGTAGTAGCCCGGCAGCGGGTTGTGGCCGACCGACGCGCTGATGGGCTTGGACGGCAGGTCCTCGGTGGGGATGTAGCCGACGTCGATCTTCGTGCTGGTGCTCGGCGACCGCAGCACGGAGTACTCGGCGGCGTCCGTGGTGAACGGCACCTCCTGGAACTCGGACAGATGCGGCTTGTTCGGGCCGGAGTACAGCTTGTTGGGGACCATCGTCAGGTGCCCGTCGGCGTTGAACGCGCTCAGCTTCCACGGGCCGTCGACGATGCTCCACAGCGGCGACGTCGCGTACGTGCCGAGGTCCTTGGACTGGGCGTTGAGGTAGTTGTAGACCGCCGCGCAGTCGCTGACCGTGGTCGAGCAGTGGCTGGGCCCCGACGCCGTCTTGTCCCAGGCCTCCGGCATCGGCGTGATCTGGCTCAGCTCGTTGTACAGGAACCAGTTGTGGCTGTACGGCTTGTCCATCGTCATGGTCAGCTCCGTGGCACTGACCGCCTTGACGTTGCTGACCACCGAGTTCGGGAAACCGGTGTAGGCACCCCAGTCCACGCTGCCGACGGCCTGCAGCATGTTGATCCAGAACATGACGTTCTGCGCGGTCACCGCCTGGCCGTTGGACCACTTGTACGGCTTGAGCTTGACAGTGACCGTGTTGCCGCTGAACGTCGGCGGGTAGGCCAGGCTCAGCGACGTGTTCATCGTGGGCGCCGCGCCGGTGCCGAACCAGTACAGCGGCCGGTACAGCAGGTACCCGAAGTCGTCCAGGTTGCTCACGCTGATGAACTCGCTGCTGGTGAACGGGAATATGTAGTTCGGGATGTCCGACGGCAGCTCGGCCCACGTCGCCGTGCCGCCGCTGACCGGCGTGGTCCCCACCGCCGACGACGTGTTGTTGCTGGCACAGCCCGCCATGACCATGGCCACTGAGACCACGCCCGCCGCAACCGCTAGCGTCTTGCGGCGAAGCCTGGAGATGCATCTGCGTTGATGATCTTGGTGAGGCCACATGGCCAAGACTCCTTCTCCTGTCTGCTCCCATGACAAAAGGCGGGCACTGGCCGCTCCGCCGTGCTCATCGTTGAGACACCCGCCCGTTGGTCACGGTACACCGGTCTTATGGGGCGTCCAGCCCTAGAAGTATGCCGACCCGACTTCGCGACCCTACCGAGACAAACACGTAATAATGTGACAGCCGTCGAAGCGTTGTATGCGATGCACCCGCGCGGCAGGGAATGGCCCGCGGGTTCCCCGGAACAATGGCCGGGCCCGTCCCGTGGCAGCGGTGCGCCCAGGACGATGAGACACCCGGCTATCAGCCTCGTGACGGGCACAGCGGGCCGGCCGCCGGCCGGGCACGCCCCTAGCCGAGCAGCGACCTGATCGCTGTGAGGTCGGCCGCCGATGCCAGGCCGGCGTGGTACAGGCGCAGTTCGGTGGCGCCTGCCGCGCGAACGGCCTCGGCCTGCTCGCCGAGCGTCTCCGGCCGTCCGCCCAGGCCGCCGACCGC
>JASHQP010000446.1 GCA_030039095.1 Streptosporangiaceae bacterium | reverse complement strand
CGCAGGTCCGGCGCGAGCCAGCCGGCGAGCGGGTGCGGCCGGCCCGGGCCGGCGGCCATCTCGTACCGGACGTCGGAGCCCTCCATGAGCGCGCCGACGTGCCGCAGCGCATCGGGCTCGCGCATCAGCTCGCCGAACAGGCCGCGCAGCGCCTCGGCGTACTCGCCGCCGGCCGAGAGCGCCTTTTGCGCCCGGGTCTGCAGGAGCGCGCGCTGCCCGGCCTGGTGCCGCTCGGCGTGGTAAGAGTCCAGCAGGGCGTCCGGCGCCCAGCCGCCGACCTGCGCGGCGAGCTTCCAGCCGAGGTTGATCGCGTCGAGCAGGCCGGCGTTCAGCGACCCGCCAGCCCCGAAGACGTGCGCCGCGTCGCCCGCGAGCAGCACCGGGCCGGCCCGGTAGCGCTCTGCCTGCCGGCTGTTGCCCACGACGCGGCTCAGCCACTGCGGGTCAGTCATCGGCAGGTCGGCACCGAGCACCCGGCGGGCACTCTCGCGCAGCTCGTCGAGCGTCATCGCGGATTCTGGGCCGGCCGGCGCCGGCGCATCGTCCTCCCTGGTGTAGACGATGAACGTGCCGGGCCGCGCGGTCTTGTCCAGCGCGGTGAGCGGCGCGAGCGAATAAGCGCCCCGGGGCGTCTGCGTGGTCAGCATCAGCGGTACCCGGCCGACGCCGGGCAGCTCGGCCGCGTCGCTGCCCGCGAGCTCGACCGTCGGCAGGAACACCCGGCCGATCCGGGACGTCTCGGACGAGGTAACGCCGGGGAATCCGATCCCGGCGTGCTTGCGGACCGGGCTGCGGGCGCCATCGCATCCCACGACATACCGGGCGCGCAGCCGGTAATCGCCATCCGGCCCGCGGACGTCCAGGGTGACGCGCGGGTCGTCGTCGGGCAGCGACAGCGCCAGCACCTCGTGGCCACGCTGGACGCTGCCGCCGAGGTCCCGCAGCCAGCCGTCGAGCACCTGCTCGAGTTTTCGCTGCGGTATCGCCATGATGTGCAGCGGGCCCCCGGGAAGCCGCGAGAAGTCGAGCTTCAGGGGACCGAACGGGAACTGCGGCGCAGGCCCCGTGAACGTCGTCTCGGCCCGGAACCGTTCGGTCAGGCCGCGGTAGTCCAGCGTCGGCACGATCTGGCCGACCAGGCCGTTGCCCTTCGGGATCTGGCTGATCTCCGGCAGCCGCTCGAGTACCACCGGGTCGGCGCCGCCGAGCCGGAGCTCGGCCGCCAGCATCAGCCCGGTGGGGCCGCCGCCGACGATCACCACATCCGCGGTTTCCGCGGCATTCGGGGTCTCCATGGCAGCCACTGTCGCAGATTCGTGCCTTAAAGGCAAGTTTGCTTTAAAAGCATGATCGGCTCTAGGGTGATCGGATGACCGGCCTGCGGGAGCGCAAGAAGCTCGCCACGCGCAAGGCGCTGAGTGACGCGGCGCTCCGGCTGGCCGTCGACCGGGGGCTGGAGAACGTCACGATCGAGGACATCACCGCCGAGGCGAACGTGGCGCTGCGCACCTTCCGCAACTACTTCACCAGCAAGTACGAGGCAGTCGCCGCGATCGGGGCGGACCGGGCCCACCGGATCGGCGCGTCGCTGCTGCAGCGGCCGCCCGGAGAGCCGCTGTGGGAGGCGCTCACCCACGCGGTGCTCGAGCACTACGAGGGCGCCGAGCACGCGTTCAGCCGGGACACCATGACGGCGCTCGGACGGGTGCTGCAGGCGCCAGCGATGCGCGGCGAGTACCTGAAGGTCAACTTCGAGATGCAGAACGCGCTAGCCGCCGCGATCGCCGAGCGGACCGGGAAAGACGTCGAGGCCGGCATGTTCCCGCAGATCCTGGCAGGCGCGGTGACCGCGGCGTCGCAGGTGGCCATCAGGCGCTGGTACGCCGCCGACCCGCCCGTGCCGCTGCGGCCGATGCTGGAGCTCGCGCTGCGCCAGCTCGCCAGCGCCTGTTCGCAAACCGAGTAGATTCCTGTCCGTGGGCTGGAACGAGGTAGCGGCCGGGGTCTTCCAGCGCCGGTACAACCCGCTGGACGTGAGCGTCTGCGTGATCCGCGGGTCGGGCGGGCTCGCCGTCGTCGACACCAGATCCTCGCCGCGGCAGGCCGACGAGATCCGTGCTGACGTGCGCGAGCTGGGCAGCGCGCCGGTTCGCTGGGTGATCAACACCCACGGGCACTTCGACCACTGCTTCGGCAACCAGCGGTTCGGCCCCGGCTCGGACCTGAACGTGCCGATCTACGGGCACGCCGGAGTTCCGGCCTTCCTGGACAGGTTCGAGCGGCCCGGGCTCGCCGAGGCGATCGCCAGCGGCGAGGAGCCGGCCGACGAGTGGCGCGAGGTGATCATCACCCCGCCGACCGAGCTGGTCGGGGACTCCCGCACCCTGGACCTCGGGGACCGGGCCGTCGACATGTTCCACCTGGGCCGCGGTCACACCGACAACGACCTCCTGCTGCACATCCCCGACGCCGCCGCGTGGCTGGTCGGCGACGTGATCGAGGAGTCCGGCCCGCCGTGCTACGGGGCCGGGAGCTTCCCGATGGACTGGCCGGATACCGTGTCCCGCCTGCTGGCCCTGGTCGGCGACGGCGACGTGCTGGTCCCCGGGCACGGCGCGCCGGTCGGCGCCGAATTCGCCCGCGCGCAGCAGCAGCAGCTCGCCACGGTGGCTGAGCTGATCCGGGAGCTCTACGGCGACGGCGTTCCGGCCGGTAAGGCGGCTGCGGCAGGTGGCGGCAGGTGGCCGCTGCCCGAGGATCAGCTGGCGCCGGCGATCGAGACGGGTTACGCGCAGCTCAGCCCCGGGTAACGGGCTGGGCATGAGCCTGTACACCGAGGTCCGTCATCCGCGGGCGCACGCCAGGCGAAGCCAGGATCCGGGCCACGCCGACGAGGCGAGCGGATTCAACGAGCGGCTGGCGGCGTGGATCACGGCCCGGATCGGGTCGATGTGGACGGTATACATCGCCACGGCCGTCACCGTGATCTGGATGGTGCTGGGGTCGAGGGGCGTGCTGGGCTTCGACCCGTACCCGTACCCGTTCCTGCTGTTCCTCGGCAACGTGGCGCAGCTGCTGCTGATCTTCATCATCCTGCTCGGGCAGCAGGTGCTCGGCCGGGCCGCCGACCGGCGTTCCATGGACACCTACGAGGACGCCGAGGCGATCCTGGTCGACTGCGAGCAGATCCAGAACCACCTGATGGCGCAGGACGGCCTGCTGGCCGGCGACGCCGACCTGGGCGCCGAGCACCAGGAGCTGATGGCCAAGGCCACGGAGCGGGCCGAGGCGCCGCCGAGAGCGGCCGACTCCTACGTCGGTGTCAACGGAAGGCTGGCTGCCTGGCTCACCAGCAAGGTGGCCACGATGACCGCGTTCTACGTCGCGCTGATCCTCCAGGCGGGCTGGATCGTGGCCGGGCAGCTGCTGCGGTTCGACCCGTACCCGTACCCGTTCCTGCTGTTCCTGTCCAGCCAGCTGCAGCTGCTGCTGATGTTCGTGATCATGGTCGGGCAGCAGGTGATCGGGCGCTCAGCGGACAAGCGCGCCGCGCAGACCTACCTGAACGCGGAGGCCGTGCTGCACGCCTGCGAGCGCCTCCAGGCTCACCTGCGGGCCCAGGACCTGGCAATCCGGCACGTCGTCGAGCACGCGCAGCGCGGCTAGTCACAGGCCCATCACGGCCTGGACGCGGCCGTTCGCGACGGCGTCCATCAGGCACTGGTAGTCCTTGGCGTTCTGGTCGGCGTAGGCGAGCGCGAAGTCGGCGATCGCACAGTCGAAGTCCTTGCTGTCGCCGAGATAGCCGGAGATCACCGTGGCCCGGCCGGTCCTGGCGTGGCCGCGGGCCAGCGCCCAGCCGCACAGCCGGCCGTAGTAGTTGATCTGCTCGGGGTCCATGCCCGGGACGTCCATCGAGCCCTTCATGTCCCGCAGCTGGCGGACGTAGTAGTCCTTGGCGTTCTTGCCGTCGGTGGCGATGCCCTTGGTCCAGCCGAGGAACTCGTCGGTAGCGGCCTGGGTCATCCGCTGCCCGCGCGCCACCCGCTCGCCCTGGTGCTTGTACTCGCTGGGCCCGGCGTACGGCGCGAGCACCGACTCCTGTGCCTCTTTGAGCTGCAGGAACAGGGGCTCGTCCTCGCGGTCGCCGAGCAGCAGCAAGACGAAGGCCTCGGTGCCGACCGAGCCGACGCCGACCACCTTGCGGGCGAAGTCGCCGAAGTAGTAGCGGCGCAGCACCTCCCGCCGGTCGGCCGGGATCGTCTCCTTGTACCGCGCGATCGCGCTGCGCAGCTCGTCGAGCATGGCCGGGTTGCGCTCGATCGGGAAGCGGACGATCAGCGGGTGGTCGGGGCGGATCCGGTACTCCCCGCCGACCTGGTCACAGAACTTCATCAGCGCCTTCAGGCTCGTGCGCTGCTGCGCCTTCCTGATGTCCTTGCGGCGGCGGCGCACCGCCTTCTTCGACTGCATCGCGTCGTACAGGCCGGTCACCTGGTCGACGTCGATCCGCGAGTACCAGACGTTGAGGAACCGCATGCGCGCGTACTTCGCCATCTCGGCGCGGTAGCTGTTCGCGCAGCGGCGCGCCGCGGCCGCCGCGTCCTGGTCGGAGAAGCCGTTGTCCCTGGCGACGACCGCGAGGCTGGCTGCCAGCCGTTTGACGTCCCACTCGAACGACGCGGGCAGCGTCTCGTCGAAGTCGTTGACGTCGAAGACCATCCGCCGGTCGGGTGCGGCGAACATGCCGAAGTTCAGCAGATGCGCGTCGCCACAGCACTGCACGCGCAGGTCCGTGGTCGGTGTGTGGGCCAGGTCCCATGCCATCGGCGCCGCGGCGCCGCGGAAATACGCGAACGGCGAGGTGAGCATCCGGCCGTAGCGGATCGGGACCAGGTCGGGCACCCGCGTCCTGGCCTGCTCCTCGAGGATGTCGACCGGATCGGGCCGGTTCTTGGGCGGCTCCCACTTCGCGTGGGCGTCACGCGGCACCCGGTAGCGCCGGGCGCGGCCTCTCGCCCGCCACTCGTCGGGCGAGAGGACTTCGTGCGGTGGGGCGAGCACCCCCGGAGAGATCTTGCTCATCGCGTCACTGACCCCCGATCGTGACCGTCAGCGTTCCCCGACGGCACGTTCCCCCAGGTCACTGCCGCCCTAACGCCTAGATATACCCCCGCATTTTACGATCAAGACCCTCCTGGGCCCTGCCCCGGCGGCGGGCCACCCCCGCGGCGGAAGCGCCGGAACGCGAATCCGACGGCAACGACCAGCACCGGGCCGAAGGCGTAATACCACGGAGCCGTGGAGTGAACGGTCGTCGCGGCGACGGCTGGTGCAGCGAAACCGGGCCAGCCATACCTCGGTATCGACATGGATTCCCTGAATCTCTTTGGGCTCATGGCTGATGTCACGGTACTTACGGCGGTGATCGGATGTCAAATACAGCTTTACATCGTGGCACCTGGAGCACGCTAATCATAAAACGTGCCGCAGCGAATGCCACGAAATTGGCCGGCCCCTGTGGCAGGACGCCACCGGGCCACGGCAGGATGGTGGGATGCCTACCCATGTGGCCCTGCTGCGGGGCATCAACCTGGGCGGCCACAACAAGGTCGCCATGGCTGACCTCCGCGAGGTCGTTTCCTCGCTGGGCCACGCCGACGTGGCGACCTACATCCAGAGCGGCAACGTGGTGTTCACCAGCGACCGGTCCGACACGGCGGCGCTGGCGGCGGCGCTCGAGCAGGCGATCGCGGCGGAGCTGGGCGTTCCGGCCCGGGTCGTGGTGCTGTCGCGCGACGATCTGGCCCAGGTGGCGCGCGACAACCCGTACTTCGACGAGCCGAACCACAAGGCCGTGCACGCGGTGTTCCTCAGCGGCGACCCCGGGCCCGATGTGGCCGAGCGTGTGGCGGCCGCCCAGCAGATCTCCGAGAGGCAGGGCAGCCGCGACACCGCCCAGCTCGTCGGGCGCACGATCTTCCTGCACACACCGGACGGCTACGGCCGCAGCGACCTGGCCGCGGCGCTGGTGAAGCTCGGCCAGAAGAAGACCGACACGGTGACCGGCACCGCGCGCAACTGGGCCACGGTCACCAAGCTGCTGTCGATGTGCGGGGCCTGAACGCCTGCGTCCTCAGCTCCGCGAAGTCAGCCGCGAGCTGCTGCACTGTCTTATGGGCGTTGAGGCCGCTCGGGTTCGGCAAGACCCACAGCCGGGTGGCGCCCGCGGTCCGGGACTGCGGCCCGATGGTGGCGCGTGCCTCCCCGAACGCCGTCCGGTACGCGGTGATGCCGACGATCGCCAGCCACCCCGGGCCGAAACTCTCGGCCTTGGCCAGCAGCTTTCTTCCGCCGTCGCGAAGTTCGTCATCGGTGAGCTCGTCGGCGCGCGCGGTGGCGCGGGAGACCACGTTCGTGATGCCGAGGCCCAGCCCGAGAAGCTGCTCCTGCTCGTCGGGCCGCAGCTGGCGCGGCGTGAACCCGGACAGGTGGAGGGCGGGCCAGAACCGGTTCCCCGGCCGGGCGAAGTGGTACCCGGTGGCCGCCGAGTACAGGCCCGGGTTGATCCCGGAGAACAGCACGCGCAGGCCCGGCGCGATCACGTCGGGGATCGTCAGGCCGGCGGCTGCGGCGATTTCGGCGGCCGACGGCCGGCGCGGACCCGTCTGCGCCGCATGCTCAGCCACGGGGCCAACGATAGGCGGGCGCCGCCCCGCCCGGTAGAACTGGTACGTGAGTGATGACACCTCGGAGGGTGCCGACTGATCCGGGTGGAACCCGAGCGGTTCGAGGAAATGGTTGGAGCGGCGCTGGACACGCTGCCCGACGACCTCGGCCGCCTGGTCAGCAACGTCGCGATCACCGTGGAACACGCCCCCGGGCCGCCCGGCCTGCTCGGGCTCTACCAGGGGATCCCGCTGACCGAACGCACCGCCTCGGGGTACGCCGGGGTGCTGCCGGACCGGATCACGATCTACCGCCGCGCGATCTGCGCGATCTGCGATAGCGAGGACGAGGTGGTCGAGCAGGTGCGCCGGACCGTCATCCACGAGGTGGCCCACCACTTCGGGATCGGGGACGAGCGCCTGCGCGAGCTCGGCTGGTGACGCGGGCATCGCGGTGGGGGGCTCGGCTGGTGATCGGGCGCGCTGGAGCGTGTCTCGCAGATCTTGACGTGTCGTAGTGTCGCCGGCCCGTAGCTGTCGCTCTAGCAGCAGCAACGGGCCGGCGACACTACTGCGCCCCGCCGGGCCACGCGACAGGATGCCTTGAATGCCTGATACGCCGGTTTTTAATGGGCCAGCTTCACTTATTCTGGTCAGCAGGCGAGTTTCGGCTTGACGCAGACGGCCTTTTGGTGCGTCCGCATTTACCTCGACGACGCCACAGGCTGGCCAGTCAGCGGAACCCAGGTGGTCAGCA
>JASHQP010000445.1 GCA_030039095.1 Streptosporangiaceae bacterium | reverse complement strand
GCTGAGCACCTCGGTTTCCCCGCCGGGCACGGTGGGCAGCAGCGTGCCGGACATCAGCGCGAGCCCGGGGCCGGCCAGCGCCGCGACCGAGTACACCGCGAGCCCGCGGGACCTGGCCGCCTTGCGCAGCCTCAGGAAGACGATCGGCGACTCGTCCTGCGGCTCGAGCCCCGCCAGCAGCACCGCGCCGGCCCGTTCCAGGCCCGCGTACGTCACCCCGGACGGCCGGCCGGCAACGCTGCCGGCCAGGAACTGCGTCTCCTCCGCGGAGAGCGGGCGAGCCCGCATGTCGATGTCGTTGCTGGCCAGTGCCAGCCGCGCGAACTTCGCGTAGGCGTACGAGTCCTCCAGCGTGAGCCGCCCGCCGGTGAGCACGGCCGCGCGTCCGCGCTCGGCGGCGAGCCCGGCAGCGGCGGCCGCGATCGCCTCCGGCCACGAGGCTGGCTGGAGCTCTCCGCCGGCATCGCGGACGAGCGGCGTGACCAGACGGTCCGGCTGCGTGGCGTAGGTGAAGGCCCACCGGCCCTTGTCGCAGTTCCACTCCTCGTTGACCTGCGGGTCGTCGCCGGCCAGCCGGCGGGTGACCGTGCCGCGCCGGTGGTCGGTGCGCTGCCGGCAGCCCGCGGCGCAGTGCTCGCACACGCTCGGCGTGGAGACAAGGTCGAACGGGCGGGCCCGGAACCGGTAGGAGGCGCCGGTGAGCGCGCCGACCGGGCATATCTGGACGGTGTTGCCGGAGAAGTAGGAGTCGAACGGCACCCCGTCGGCGATCCCTATCCGCTCGTGCGGGCCGCGGTCGAACAGGTCGATCAGCGGCTCACCCGCAATCTCGTCGGCGAACCGGGTGCAGCGCGTGCACTGGATGCACCGCTCCCGGTCGAGCAGCACCTGGGCGGACAGCGCGATCGGCTTGGGGAAGTGGCGCTTGGGGCCGTCGAACCGGGTCTCGCCCTGGCCGGTCGACATGGCCTGGTTCTGCAGCGGGCACTCCCCGCCCTTGTCGCACATGGGGCAGTCGAGCGGATGGTTGATCAGCAGCTGCTCCATCACGCCGCGCTGCGCCTTCTCGGCCACGGGGGAGGTCAGCTGAGTGTGCACCACCATGCCGTCGGTGCAGGTGGTGGTGCAGGACGCCGGCGGCTTGGGCTGGCCCTCGATCTGCACGAGGCACTGACGGCAGGCCCCGATCGGGGACAGCAGAGGGTGCTCGCAGAACCGGGGTATCTGGATGCCGAGCTGCTCGGCCGCCCGGATCACCAGCGTCCCCTTGGGGACGGTGATCTCGAAACCGTCGATGGTGACCGTGACGCCGTCGGCGGCGCGGGCGACCTCTGCGCCGCCCGCGCCGTGGCTGGCCTGTACTGTCATCGCGCGGACTCCAGGGTGAACAGGGTGGAAGCCGCTGGGTCGAACGGGCAGCCGCCATTGCGCTGATGCTCGAGGTACTCGTCGCGGAAATACGCGATCGACGACTTTACCGATGGCTCGATCGAGTCACCCAGGGCACAGAACGCCCGGCCGGTGATGTTGCTGCAGACGTCCAGCAGCTTGTCCAGGTCGGCCTCGCTGCCCTCGCCGTCCTCCAGGCTCTGGAGCAGCTGGACGACCCAGTAGCTGCCCTCGCGGCAGGGGGTGCACTTGCCGCACGACTCGTGCTGGTAGAACTCGGCCCACCGCAGCACGACCCGGACCACGCAGGTGGTCTCGTCGAACAGCTGGACCGAGCGGGTGCCGAGCATCGACCCCGCGGCGGCCACCGACTCGTAGTCGAGGGGGACGTCCAGCTGCTCCTCGGTGAACAGCGGCGTGGAGGAGCCTCCCGGCGTCCAGAACTTCAGCCGGTGCCCGGCCCGGATGCCGCCCGCGAGACCCAGCAGCTCGCGCAGGGTGGTGCCGAGCGGCGCTTCGTACTGGCCGGGAGTCGTGACGTGCCCGGACAGCGAGAAGATCCCGAACCCCTTGGACTTCTCGGTCCCCAGCGACGCGAAATCATGTGCGCCGTTCTCGATGATCCAGGGCACGCTCGCGATCGACTCGACGTTGTTGACGTTCGTCGGGCACGCGTACACGCCGGAGGCCGCGGGAAACGGCGGCTTGAGCCGCGGCTGGCCGCGCTTTCCCTCCAGCGAGTCGAGCAGCGCCGTCTCCTCGCCGCAGATGTAAGCGCCCGCCCCGGTGTGCACGATGATGTCCAGGTCGAAGCCGGAGCCGAGGATGTTGGTGCCGACAAAGCCCGCCTCGCGGGCCTGCGCGACCGCGTACTGCAGCCTGCGGATCACGTGCAGCACCTCGCCGCGGACGTAGACGAACGCGGTGTGCGCACCGATGGCGTAGGAGGCGATCACGATGCCCTCGATCAGCACCTGCGGGTTGTTCATCATCGTCGGGATGTCCTTGCAGGCACCCGGCTCGGACTCGTCGGCGTTGACGACCAGGTAGTGCGGCTTGCTGCCGTCCTTCGGCAGGAAGCCCCACTTCACGCCCGTCGGGAAGCCGGCACCGCCGCGGCCGCGCAGCACCGACTCCTTGACGGTGGCGATGACCTCGTCCGGCGACATGGCCAGGGCCTTGGGCAGCGCCCGGTAGCCGCCGTCGCGCCGGTACCCCTCCAGCGTGAACGAGTCGGGCTGGTCCCAGTAGGCGGTGAGCGCGGGGGTGAGGATGGTGGTCACCGCGGTCCTCCGTTGCTGCTGTCCGGCGGGTCCGGCGTCCAGCCCTGTTCCTTCGCCTTGCGCAGGCCGGCCAGGCTGGGGTCACCGGCGGTGTGGCCTTCGGCCGCCTGGCCGTCGGGGAAGCCGGCCAGGATCCGCGATGCCTGCTTCCAGGTGCACAGCCGGGGCGCCCCCCGCGTCGGCGTAGCAGACTCGCCGGTGCGCAGCGCGTCTACCAGGTTGCGGGCCGACTGCGGGGTCATGTTGTCGAAGAATTCCCAGTTCACCATCATCACGGGGGCGTAATCGCAGGCCGCGTTGCACTCCAGGTGCTCCACGCTCACCTTGCCGTCCGGCGTGGTCTCGTCGTTGCCGACGCCCAGGTACTCGAGCAGGTCGGCAAAGATCGCGTCCCCGCCCATCACGGCGCACAGCGAGTTCGTGCACACGCCCACGTGGTACTCGCCGACCGGGCCGCTCTTGAACATCGTGTAGAACGACGCCACGGCACCGACGTCGGCCTCGGCGAGCCCGAGCAGCTCGGCGACGTACCGGATGCCTTCCTCGGGGACGAAGCCCACGTGCGCCTGGACGAGGTGCAGCAGGGGCATCACCGCAGAACGCGAATTCGGGTAGCGGCCGATGATCTCGGCGGCGTCGGCGGCCAGCGTGGACCGCAGTTCCTCGAGCGCTGCCATTTACCTGTCCACCCCTCCGAGCACCGGGTCGATGCTGGCTATGGCCGGGATGATGTCGGCGATCAGCCCGCCCTCCGCCATCGCGGGCAGCGCCTGCAGATGGTTGAACGACGGGTCCCGCAGGTGAGCGCGGAACGGCCGGGTGCCGCCATCGCTGACCACGTGGCAGCCGAGCTCGCCGCGCGGGGACTCGATCGGCACGTAGGCCTGGCCTGCCGGCACCCGGAAGCCCTCGGTCACCAGCTTGAAGTGGTGGATGAGCGCCTCCATGGACTGGCCCATGATGTGCGCGATGTGGTCGGGCGCCGGGCCCAGGCCGTCCGGGCCGAGCGCCAGCCGGGCCGGCCAGCCGATCTTGGCGTCCTCGATCATCACCGGGTCGCTGGCGGGGCGCTTGGCGGCCAGGCGGTCCACGCACTGCTCGATGATCCGCAGCGACTGGTCGATCTCGTCCATCCGGATGATGTACCGGGCGTACGCGTCGCACGTCTTCGCCGTCGGCACGTCGAACTCGTAGGTCTCGTAGCCGCAGTACGGCTGGCTCTTGCGCAGGTCCCAGGGCAGGCCGGTGCTGCGCAGCATGGGGCCGGTCACACCAAACGCCATGCAGCCGGTCAGGTCCAGGTATGAGATGCCCTTGGTCCTGGCGTGGAACGCCGGGGCGGCGTCGAACAGCCCCCTCAGATCGCCGACCTTGTCCGGCATCACCGCGAGAAACTCCCTGAGCTTCTCGATGGCGCCGGACGGCAGGTCCTGCGCCACCCCGCCCGGGCGGATGTACGCCATGTTCATCCGCAGGCCGCAGATCAGCTCGAACAGGTCGAGCACCTTCTCCCGCTCGCGCATCCCGTAGATGAACACCGTGCTCGCACCCAGCTCGAGGCCGAGCGGCCCGATGCCGCCGAGGTGCGAGGAGATCCGGGTGAGCTCCATCATCAGCACCCGGATCACGCTGGCCCGCTCCGGGATCCGGTCCTCGATCCCCAGCAGCCGCTCCACCGACAAGCAGTACGCGGTCTCGTTGAAGATCGGCATCAGGTAGTCGGCCCTGGTGACGAACGTCACGCCCTGGGTCCAGGTCCGGAACTCCAGGTTCTTCTCGATGCCCGTGTGCAGGTAACCGATGACCGGGCGCACCTCGGTCACGGTCTCGCCGTCCAGGGTCAGGATGAGCCGCAGGACGCCATGCGTGGACGGATGCTGCGGGCCCATGTTGACGACGATGCGCTCATCGCCGCTGCGGTCGCCGGCCTCCTCAGCCGCGGCCACGACCTCGTCCCAGTCCTCCCCGGAGAGGTTGTAGACCCGGCCCTCGGCGGTATGGGCCTGGTCCGCGCTGGTGCTCATTGATAGGCCCTCCGCTCGTCTGGTGGCGGGATCGTCGCGCCGCGGTACTCGACCGGGATGCCGCCCAGCGGGTAGTCCTTCCGCTGCGGATGGCCCTTCCAGTCGTCCGGCATCTCGATCCTGGTCAGCGCCGGGTGGCCGTCGAAGATGATGCCGAA
>JASHQP010000444.1 GCA_030039095.1 Streptosporangiaceae bacterium | reverse complement strand
CGGGCCGCCGCAGCCCCCACAGCAGCAGCCCGGCCGCTGCGGCCAGCGCGAACGCGCCGGCCGCCAGGTCCGGCGTCCGCACCTGGCGGTAGGCGAGCAGTTGCCGGGTCGCGCCCTTGCCGCTGACGAACAGCCACCGCAGCGAGGCGCGCAGGGTCTTGCCCTCGGCGTGCCGCGCGAGCAGCCCGGGAACGCATCCGAGCGACAGGCCGTGCAGCTCGAGCGCGTGGTTCAGGGCAACGTCCTCCCCCTCGCGGAGCGCCGGGTCGAAGCCCGCGATGCTGAAGACCTCCCGCCGGTACAGCGCGTTGCTTCCGGTCACGGCCGTGGTGTGACCCACGCTGCGGGGGGCCAGCCCGAATCGCCGGTGCAGATACGCGACGTCGCCGTCGGGCACGGCCGTGCCGCCGACGGCGTCGTGATCGCGCAGGGCCTCCCGGGCCCGGGCCAGCCACCCGGGGGGAAGGATGATGTCGCCGTCCACTGTCGCGATGAGATCGCCGCGGGCGGCCGCCGTCCCGGTGCTCCGCGCGAAGCCCCGGCCACGGTTCTCCGGCAGGTCGATGAGCCGGACCCGCGGGTCAGCGGCGGCGATCCGGCCGACGATGCCCGCCGTGCCGTCTCCCGAGCCGTCGTTGACGACGATGACCTCGTAGCCGCCGAGGCCGTCCTGCGCGGCGATGGCATCGAGGGCACGGGCAATGTTTTCCGACTCGTTGTACGCAATAACAACGAAACTGACGAAAGCCCCCTCGAGCACACCGGCCCCCCCGTGTTTTGTCTCGTCAGGGCCGACTATAGCCGCTCGTAGCCGCTCGCCGTCACGAGCCCGGGAGGGCCGCCCATACCGCCAGTGTGGTGAGCGGGGCTACGGCGACTACCTCACATTGAGTAGCCGGGTCTAACCCTGCTGGGTGACCCGCCAGGGGCACGGCGATGTCAGAGTCTCTGTCGGGGGCCAGGCACAACCACGGGACGTGCGGGCACTCGCCCGCCGGCCAACCGGGGTACACCGGCCAGGCCCGGCGTCACATCAACGGCCCCGGGATCGCTCGAACGCCGGATTCCGCCGGATTACGCAGCGCCGAAGCTGCCCCGAACCGCAATACCCCATTGAGAGGGCTGATTTTTCCATGACGCGACCGATGGTCAGGCCGAACGAGCGGACCGACAGAGCCCCCACCGCGCTGCAGGTGCCCGGGCCGGCGCCGGATTCCCTCGGTCCTGCCGCCGGCTCGCTGCCGCAGGGCGCGGCAGCGGTGCATGGCCGCCCCGTCAAGCTGTCGATCTTGATGTGCGCCTACAACGAGGAGCAGCGCATTGGCCGGGCGATCGCAGAGCTGCTCCAGATGGACTACCCCTGCGACATCGAGCTGATCGTCGTCGACGACGGCAGCACCGACGGCACGCCGCTGCTGCTCGCCCACATCGACGACCCGAGGGTCATCGTCTACCGGCACGTGGTCAACCTCGGCAAGGGCGCGGCGCTGCGCTCGGCCGTGAAGCTGGCGACGGGAACCCACGCCGTGCCGTTCGACGCGGATCTGGAGTACTCGCCGGCGGACCTCCCGCGGATGCTGGAACCGGTGCTGGCCGGCCGGAGCCAGGTCGTGTACGGCGCGCGGCTGTTCGGGTTCTACACCGTGTACCAGTCGTACCGGTACGCGAAGGGGAACCGGGTCATGACCCAGCTGGCGAACATGATCTATGACGCCGGGCTGAGCGACCTGCACACCTGCCTCAAGCTGATCCCGCTGCCGCTGCTCAAGACGCTGCCGCTCAGCGAGATCGGGTTCGGGCTGGACACCGAGATCACCGCGCTGCTGCTGAAGCTTGGCATCCGCCCATTCGAGATCCCGGTCTCCTACTACAGCCGTTCCCACGCCGAGGGCAAGAAGATCCGCTGGCAGGACGCGGTCGCGTGCGTGCGGATCCTCGTCCAGGTGCGGATGTCGTTCCGCTCGCGGATGAAGTCCGCCGTTGCCCTCGCCCATGGCGGCGGGCACGCGATCCCGGCCATGCCGGCGACCGATCCGCTGACACGGGCCGTCGGCGAATCTGCGAGCGGTGACGCTGCTGCCATCGTCGCCGCCGCCGGGTTAGCCCGATGGCTCGATGGTGGGGCCTTGCCGGCCTGACCGCCGCCGCGGTGACGGCCGCCGGAGTCGCGCAGACGCCGGCCGGCCACTCCGCGCTGGCGAGCGCGGGCCTGTTCAGTGAGCCCGCGAGGTACACGGCGCTGTCCTTTGCGGCGCCGCAGTCACTGCCCGAGCAGCTGCGATCCACGCACGCACACGTCGACGCGTCGTTCGTGATCCGCAACTCTTCGGGCGGCTCCCGCAGCTACCGGTGGTCGATCACGGTCCGCCGTGACGGGCACACCCAGCGTGCCGCCTCCGGCACGGCCCGGGTCCGAGCCGGATCCGCCGTCACGGTGCCCCAGCGGGTCGCGACCTCGTGCACGGGCGGCCGGCTCCGCGTCGCGGTGAACCTCACCCGCCCGGCGGAGTCCATCGACTTCTGGACTGCCTGCGCGCCCGGGAAGGGGAATCCATGACGCGGCATCGCCACCCGGTGATCGCGCTCGTCAGCGACGCGATCTACCCGTATCACCGTGGCGGCAAGGAACTTCGCTACCACGAACTGGCCCGGCGCATGGCCGGCCGCGCCGACGTGCACGTGTACACGATGCAGTGGTGGCCCGGCTCGCGCGTGCGCACCGAGGACGCTGTCACGTTCCATGCGATCTCGCCGCTGATCCCCCTGTACGCCGGGGGGCGCCGTTCCATGCGCCAGGCCGTGTTCTTCGCGCTTGCCTGCCTGCGGCTGCTCGGGCGCAGGTTCGACGTGCTGGAGGCCGACCACATGCCGTACCTCCAGATCTTCGTGCTGCGCCTGGTGGCCACGCTGAGGCGCAAGCGATTCGTGGTCACCTGGCACGAGGTCTGGGACGCCGGCTACTGGCGCGAGTACCTGGGCCCGGCCGGCCTGGCCGCGTGGTTCACGCAGTGGCTGGCCATGCGCCTGCCCGACCACATCATCGCCGCGTCGCCGCAGACCGCCGGCCGGCTGCGGGCGATCCTCGGCGCCCGGGCCTCGATCACGGTGGCGCCGAACGGCATCGACCTCGCCGCGGTCAGCGGCTGCCGCCCCGACCCCGCGGCCACGGACCTCGTGGTCGTCAGCCGGCTGGTGGCGCACAAGCGGGTCGGCATGCTGCTGGACGCCGTGGCCCTGCTGCGCGCCCAGGGCGTGCCGGTGACCTGCCGCGTCATCGGCGACGGCCCGGAGCGCGGCGCGCTGCGGGAGCAGGCACGCACCCTCGGACTGGATGACGCGGTGGAGTTCCGCCACGACGTCGCCGAGCAGCAGGAGGTCTACGCGCTGATGAAGGCCGCGAGGGTGTTCGTCTTCCCCTCGGCGCGCGAAGGGTTCGGGATCTCGGTGCTCGAGGCCCTCGCCTGCGGCCTGCACGTGGTGACGACCTCGGACCCGGACAACCTGGCCCAGCATCTGGCGGAACGGTCCGCGCGGGGCGTGGTCTGCGAGCCAACCGCGAAGGCCGTCGCCGAGGCGACACAGCGCCTGCTCACCCGCCCCCGCCCTTCCGGCGCGGAAGCATGGCTGGCCGACTACGACTGGGACACGATGACCGACCGGGTCGCCGAAGGGTTCGGGGCGGGAATCGCAACCCGCCGCGCGGCCACGTCCCCCGACGACCTGGCGCTGGTGCCATGACGACGAAGCTGCTTCCCGAACTCGAGCGGAGCGCGCCGGCACCCGGGCGGCGCGCTCCCTCCCCGGCCCGCCGCGACCTCGCGGGACACGCCGCGGCCCTGGCCCTCGTCGCGCTGCTGGTGCCGCTGCGCGGCCTGTGGGCGGTGCAGGTCCTGCTCGTGCCGCTGCTGCTGGTGGTGCCCGGCGTGGTCCTGCTGCGGGCGCTGCGGATCCCCGGCCGGGCCGTGGCCTCGTTCCCGGTGTACGTGCCGTGTGCGTCGATCGTCGTCCTGTTCGCGTCCGGGCTGGCGGTGAACCTGGCCGGGCCGCTGGCCGGCGTCGCCGCCCCGCTGCGGCCCTGGCCGCTGCTGGCCGGGCTGGAGATCACGTGCTGTGCCCTGCTCGCGGCCTCCGCGCGGGCACCGTCGGACGTGGCGATTCCGTGGCGCTCGCTCGCCGGGCGGATCCGGTACCTCTGGCCGCTCCTGGTCGCGCTCGCCGCCGCGGCCGAGGCCCTGCGGCTGAACAGCGGGCACGGCAACGCGGTCGCGGCGGTCGCGCTGGCCGCCTGCGCGGTCATCCTCGTGGCCGGCGTGCTCTTCGCGTCGCGGCTGAACACGACGCTGCTCGCGGTCATCCTGTTCTCGTCCGAGCTGGCCACGATGTGGTCGTACTCGCTGCGCGGCGCGCTCGTCTACGGGTTCGACATCGCCACCGAGTACTACGACCTGCAGCAGACTGTCGCCAACGGCATCTGGTACACGGCGCACCGCGGCGACGCCTACGGCGCGATGCTCAGCGTCACGGTCATGCCGGCCGAGCTGCACTTCCTGACCGGGCTGCCCGCGCTGCTCGTGCTCAAGGTCGGTTACCCGGTCATCGGCGCGCTGTTCCCCGTGGCCATCTTCTGCCTGGCTCGCCGGGTCCTGTCGGCCCGCTGGGCCTTCGCGGCCGCCGCATTCTTCGTCATGCAGGCCGGCTTCGCCGAGGAACTTCCCGCGATCGCGCGGCAGGAGATCGCGCTGGTGCTGTTCGCCGCGCTGCTCGCTGCGATCTGCGACTCCGCGATCCCGCGGCGGGCGCGGTGGGCCCTGGTCGCCGCGCTCAGCCTGGCGATGGTCACCGCGCACTACTCGACCACGTACGTGGCCATCACGATCCTCGGCATCGCCGTCGTGCTGCAGTGGCTGGCGCACTGGGTACGGCGTGACATGCCGGCGATAACTGGCGCGTTCGGCGTCGCGTTTCTCGTGTCGCTCGCGGGCGCCTTCGTCTGGTACGGCCCCGTGACCCACTCGGCAGCCTCGGAGCTGCTGCAGCTCGGCCACTCGCTGCGGGCGAACGGGCTGGACCTGCTGCCCAACCGCACGGCCGGGCAGAGTCCCATCGCCACCTACCTTCAGGGCAACACCGCGACCCCGATGCCGGCCGGGCAGTACGCGCGGATGGTGCACAACTACTACGCGGCCAACGTCCACTACGTCGCCCCGCTCCGCGATGCCTTCCTGCCCAGGTACGCCCTGCGGGGCTCGGCCCCGCCGGTTCCGCCGGTGACGTGGCCCGCCGTCAACGGTGCGCTGAACCTGGGCTCGCTGGTCGTCCAGCAGCTGGTCTACCTGCTCGGCGCCATCGGCGCGCTGCTCATGGTCGTGTGGCGCAGGGCGCCGGTCCTGGCCCGCCAGGTCGGGGTGCTCGCGCTGGCAACGGTCTTCCTGCTCGCGCTGATCAGGCTGAGCGGCACGCTGGCGGACACCTACAACCAGGAACGGGCGCTGCTGCAGTCGACGGCGGTGCTGGCCATCGCCCTGTTCTGGCTCGTGGAGCGGCTGGCGGGCCGGGGCCGGTGGCGGCGGGAGGTGGCCGCCGCGGTGGCGGCGGGCGGGCTGACCATGATGTTCCTCACCACGAGCGGTCTGTCGGGCGTCCTGTTCGGCGGCGGCACCGCCACCAACCTGGCCAACAGCGGCGAGGACTTCGAGCGCTACTACACGACAGCGCCCGAGCTGGCCTCGGCCCGGTGGCTCGGCAGATCCGTGCAGCCGGGGCAGCTCGTGTACGCCGACCGCTACGCGCAGCTTCCGCTCGACGCGGTCGCCGGGATCAACCGCGGCCTGGTCGGCGACGTGACCCCGCAGACGATCAGCCAGCACGCCTGGGTGTACGCCGGCCGGGCCAATGTCGTCGACGGGCGGGGCCGTGCCCTCTTCGACGACCACACCGTGACGTACGTGTTCCCTGCTTCCTTCCTGGCCGACAACTACAACCTCGTGTACACGGACGGCTCATCGGAGGTATTTCATCGATGATCTCCATCGTCATCATCAGCAAGGACGAGGCCACGCTCGACGGCACCCTGACCGACGTGACCCGCCAGGCCGCGGAGCTCGGTGAGCCCTGCGAGGTCATCGTCGTCGACGCGTCCTCCGGCCGGCTCGACCACATCCGCCGGCGGCACGCCGGCCGGGTCCGGTGGGTGGAGTTCCAGCAGCCGCCGGGCGTGGGCGTCTCCATACCGCACCAGCGCAACGCCGGTGTGTGCGCGGCCAGGGGCGAGGTCATCGTGTTCACCGACGCGGGCTGCCGCCCGGGTTCCGGCTGGCTGGAGCGCCTCGTAGCCCCACTGCGCGACGGCGAGCAGGTCACCTGCGGCCTGACGCTCGCGCTGCCCGGCAGCGACTCGCTGTACGACCGCGGGGCGCGGCGCGCCCTCGGGGCCCGCTACCTGGCCGAGTGCCCGACGATCAACCTGGCCTTCCACCGCGGCGCGTTCGACGCGGTCGACGGGTTCGACGAGGGGTTCTCCTACGGCTCCGACGTCGACTTCAGCTGGCGCCTGACCGACGCCGGCTACCGCATCCACGGCGTTCCGCACGCCATCATCCGGCATGACCTGGGTACCCGGCGCCGCCAGCTGCGCCGCTCCTACGTCTACGGCAAGGCCAGGATGCGGCTCTACCGCAAGCACCCGGGCAGGGTCCGCCAGGTGCTCCGCCGCGACCCGATCGTGATCGCCTATCCCGCGTACCTGCTCGGGGTGCCGCTGGCGCTGGCCCTCCCGGCCCGGGCCGCGTTCCGGTTCGGCTGGCCCGCTGGCGTCGCGTTCCCGCTGTATCTCGCGCTGTTGATCGTGCCCGCGTGGCGCAACCGCTCCGACGGGGCGCTCAGGGTGCTCACCGATCACCTCGCCTTCGGCGCCGGGGCCCTCGCGGAGCTGATCCGCCCATGAGGGTCCTGGCCCTGCCCCGGGACCCGAATCCCTACCAGGGCCTGCTGTACGGCGAGATGCGGCGGCTCGGGGTCCGCGTCAGCTACATCGGCGAGCCGACCCGGTCGCGGACGCTCAACCTCCTGCTGCTGCCGCTCCAGCTCCTGGCCGGCCGGCTCGGCGGGGCCCAGGTTGTACATCTCCATTGGGTATTCGCGTTCACGCTGCCCGGCGGCAGCCGCTTTCCCGTGCTGCGGCGGCTTTCCTACGCCTGGTTCCGGGTCTGGCTGAGAACCTGCCGGATGCTGGGCATGCGCCTGGTCTGGACCGCGCACAACGTGCTGCCGCACCAGCCGGTCTTCTCCGACGACGTATCGGCGCGGCGGGACCTGGTCGACGCCAGCGACCTGGTGCTGGCGCATGCGCCGTCGGCGCTGACGGAGCTCGCGGTCCTCGGCGCCGTGCCGCGACGGAGCGCCGTCATCGAGCACGGCCCGCTCTCCCCGGTGCCGTCCGCCGGGGCGCTGCGAACGCCCGGCGCTGGGGATGGGCCACGCGAGTTCCTCTTCTTCGGCAAGGTCGAGGAGTACAAGGGGGTCGAGGACCTGGTGTCGGCGTTCCTGGCGATGCCCGGCGACACCCCCGCGCGGCTCACGGTGGCCGGGCAGTGCGAGGACCCGAGGCTGCGCTCCCGCCTGCACGAGCTCGCCCGGCGCGGGGGAGGCCGCGTCGCGCTGCGCCTGGAGCACGTGCCAGCGGCGGACGTCACCCCGCTGCTCAGCGCCGCCGACGTCGTCGTGCTGCCGTTCCGCCGCGTGACCACCAGCGGCAGCGCGCTGCTCGCGCTCTCGCACGGCAGGCCGCTGGTCGTGCCGGACCTGATCGGCCTTTCCGATCTCCCGGATCAGGCCGTGCTCCGCTACAAGGGCGGCATCCCCGGGCTGGCCGAGACCCTGGCCCGGGTGGCGCGGGCCGACCGGGGGGTCCTCGTCGCCATGTCCGCGGCGGCCAGCGACCACCAGTCCCGGACGACGTGGCAGGAGATCGCGGAGCGCACGGCCATCGAGATGCGGCTCGTGCTCGGCAGCGGGCGCGCCGCCGGACGTCTGTGGTCACGCGCCCGCGCGGCGGCCGGCAGCATCTTCGGCAACGCCCTGTACCGCGGTTCGGCGATCTTGCTCGCGAACACCGCGGCCACGGCGGTCCTCGGCGTCGCGTTCTGGACCCTCGCAGCCCACCGCTATCCGGCCGTGTCCGTCGGCCTGTTCTCCGGTGTGACCGCCGCGGTCAGCCTGCTCGGCACCGTCGCCGCGCTCGGGCTGCCGAACGTCATGATCCGCCACGTCTCCGGGATCGAGAACCCGCTCGAGCTGGTGGCGCTCACGGTCGCGGCGATCGCGACCGTGGGCACGCTGGTGTGCCTCGGGACGGTGATCGTGCTCGGCCCGCACCTGCCCCCGTCACTGCACGTCGCGCAGCACGGCGGGATGGTGGTGCTGGTGACCATCCTGGTGGTGGTCACGGCGGTCAGCAGCGTCATCGACGCCGGGCTGATCGCGATCCGGTACAGCAGCCTGGTGCTGATCAAGAACCTGCTGGGCAGCCTGGTCAAGGTCGGGGCGCTGCTGCTGCTCGCCAGGTTCGCTTACTCCGGCCTGCTGGTCGCGTTCGGCCTCGGGCTGGTGCTGTCCACCGCCGTGAGCATGGTCGCCCTCGCGCGTCGGCTCGGCGGCCGCTGGGCCGCGGCCGGGTCGCTCCGGCTGCTGCGCCGTTACCTGTCGCTGACGTCGGCCAACTACGTGGCCACGGTGATGGGAATCCTCCCGCTGACCGTCGTGCCGGTCGAGGTCCTGATCATCCGCGGCGCCGAGCAGACCGCGCGGTTCGCTGTCGCGTTCCTGATCGTCGGGTTCCTCACCCTCATCCCGTCGACGGTCGCCCAGGTCCTGTTCGCCGAGGCGTCGCGCCGCGGGGTGTCCATGCGGGAACAGCTGGTCCGCGCGGTCCGCGGCGTCTACGGGCTGCTGCTGCCCGCCGTGATCGTCGTGGTCGCCGCCGCGCCGCTGCTGCTCAGCCTGTTCGGCGCCGCCTACGCCGCCGCCGCCACCGGGTGCCTGCGCGTCCTCGCCCTGGGCACGCTGGTGACCGGCGGGACCTACCTGGTCGACTCGCTGCTGATCGCGCGCGACCGGAAGGGCGCCTACGTTTTCATCAACGGGGTCAACGCGTTCCTGGTCCTCGGCTTCGTGGCACTGCTGCTGCCGCACGGGCTCACCGCGGCGGCCGCCGGATGGGCGCTGGCCCAGGGCCTGTCGTTCCTGATCGGGCTCGCCGTGCTCGCCGTCGGCGACCGGGACCGGCGCCGGCGCCGCCGCCGGTCGCTGGTGACCGCGGTGACCGCCGTGATCGCCGCGATCGTGGCGGCCACCGCGCTCGGCGGCTGCGGGTCCGCGCAACCCAAGGCGCCGATCCGGGCCGGTGACACCAAGGTCAGGTGCATCTACACGAAGCTCGGCGCCTCGCTCAGGCAGGCCGAGCGGGCGACCGGTCTCACCTACAACTGCCTCGAGACGTTCAGCGACGCCGACCCGACGTGGGCCGCCTGGAGCAAGCCGTGGCTCACCAACCCCGTGTACGGGTACGTCTCGTGGCTCGCCGCCAACCCGACGGGACGCCAGCTCATCCTGACCCAGAACCTCATCCCGGACAGCCTGGCGGCCGACCCGGACTGGGCGGCCAGGTGCGCGGGCGGTGCGTACGACTCCTACGCCGCACAGCTGGCCAGGAACCTGGTCAAGGCCGGCTTCGGCTCCTCGGTGATCCGCCTCGGCCCGGAGATGAACGGCACCTGGAACGTCGGCAGCCTGGGCAGTACTCCGGCTTCGTGGAAGGAATGGGCACGGTGCTTTGCCCACGAAGTCCGGGCGATGCGCGCGGTCCCCGGCAGCCACCTGCTGTTCGACTGGAACGTCAACGCGAACTACCGGAGCATCCCGCTGGCCGACTTCTATCCCGGTAACGCGTACGTCGACATCATCGGCATCGACTTCTACGACACCAGCGGCGAGCCCCTGCCCGCGGTCGGGAGCCCGGGCCGGTGGGAGGCGCTGAGCCGCCAGCCCGGCAGCCTGACGGAGGTCGCCGCGTTCGCGGCCGCGCACCACAAGCCGCTGAGCTTCCCCGAATGGGCCACGGTGACCTCCCAGGGAGACGACGCGGCGTACGTGACCAGCATGGGCGCGTTCATCGACCGGCACGACGTCGCGTTCCAGTCCTGGTTCGACGCCGGTGACAACGGCATCCTGCAGCTCAGCCCCAGCCGGGCTCCCCGGTCGCTGCGCGCCTACGTCAGGGCGTTCGGCTAGCCGTACTCGGCCTCAGCCGGGCGGGTCTTCGCCGACGACGCCGTCGACCGACTCCCTGATCAGGTCGGCGTGGCCGTTGTGCCGCGCGTACTCCTCGATCAGGTCGATCAGGATCCGCCGCAGGCTGGGCGACCGGCCGTCGGGCCAGGTGAACCGGCCGAGCTGGCCCATGCCGCCGCCGTCAGCCAGCGCCTCGGTGACGGCCGCGCGGGACCGGGCGACCGCGGCCTCCCAGAGCCCGTAGAGCTGGTCCGGGGTGTCGTCGGCGGCCGAGTGCCACTCCCAGTCCACGTCGGCGTCGAAGTCCGCGGTGTCCCACGGCGGCCCGAACTCCCGGCCGTGCAGCCGACGCTCGAAATAGTCATCCTCGACCAGCGCCAGGTGCTTGAGCAGGCCGCCAAGGGTCATCGACGAGGCGCCGACGGTCGTGCTCAGCCCGTCCGCGTCCAGCCCGCCGCACTTCCACGCGAAGATCGCGCGTTCCCGTTCCAGGGAGCCGATCAGGGTGTCGGTCTCGCTGCCCGCGACTGGCGGCTCCCGGAGAATCTCATCGCTGCTGTCCGTCATGACGAGCACGCTAGCGCCTGCTCCGGACAGTCTCCCGCGGCGGACGGGACTGGACGGGTCCGAGAGCTTGAACATATGCCAATAGTGGAATATGTTGGAGCCGTGGCCCGCGCTGCTACGACGTCGGATGTCTTCAACGCGATCGCCGAGAGGGACCGCCGCCAGATCCTCGACGTGCTGAGGGCAGGCGAGAAGGCAGTCGGAGCGATCGTGAACGACCTCTCGATGTCCCAGCCTCAGGTGTCGAAGCACCTGCGGGTGCTCAGCGAGGTGGGTCTCGTCAGGTGCCGGGCGGACGGGCGTCGCCGGCTGTACCGCCTGGAACCCTCGCACCTCCGGCCGTTGCACGACTGGCTGGCCAAGTACGAGCAGGCGTGGAACGACCGGCTGGACCGGATGGACGACTACCTGCAAGAGCTGCAACGACAAGGAGAGCGCCGTGATACCTGACCGGCATGGATCGGCAGTCGTCGAATTCCCCAGTGAACTCGAGATTGCTGTCACGCGAGAATTCGACGCCCCGATCGAGCTCGTCTTCGACGTGCTGACCAAGCCGGAGCACGTCCGGAAATGGTTCGCCCCATATGGGGAAGAGGTGACGGTGTGCTCGATCGACCTGCGGGTCGGGGGAAAGTACCACTTCGTCATGGTGACCGACGACGGAACCGAGTGCTCGTTCCGGGGGACCTACCTGGAGATCGAGCCGCCGACCCGGACCGTCGAGACGTGGCTGTTCGAAGGGTGGCCGGATGCGGAAGCCGTCGAGACCGTGGAGCTGCGCGAGACCGGCGCAGTCACGACGCTGACGAATACGCTGGCGTTCCGTGACAAGGCTGGCCGCGATCACATGACCAAGTTCGACGGCTTCCTGGCCAGCTTCGACAAGCTGGAAGATCACTTGAGGTCACTGCTTGGCCCAGGGCGAACTGTGTCCGGATAGATGGGGTCCGAGGCTGCCCCAGCCGCCAGCTGCCCGACCGGATCTCCGACAAGTGGGTTGCGCTGATCCTGGCCGCGCTCGGCAGCGACGGCCCGCGCCCGGGGAGCAATCGCGTCGGGGAACCGCGGCCGATGCGCTACTCCGAGCTGTCCCGCCGGCTGGCCGGCGTCAGCCAGAAGGGCCGAGACTCCCCGCTGACGGCCGCGACGGTGGCAGCTCGCGACTGCCGCGGCCAGCATCGCCGTGGCACTGGCCACCGCTTTCATCTGGTACCTGCCGGGCCTGCGACACCAGGATGCGCGAACCGGCACAGGTGCCGCCGGCTATGTGATCGACCAGGGAACCCGCGCGGGCTTGCTGCTGGTGCAGGAACAGGCGGGCTCGAGCTCAGTCAGGTACGAGCTATGGGATCCCGGCACTGGGCAGGTGACGCGTTCCTTCGTGAACGTGATCGCGGCAAGCCCTGCTGAGATTGCCTGGGTGGGCGGCTGCACCGCGAGGTGCCGGGTCCACGTTCTGGACGTGCCGGGCGGCATGCCGAAGAGATCTCGCTGCCTGCGAGAAGCACGGCCGACGATGGCGCGTTCAGCCCGGACGGGCGGCTCCTTGCGCTCCTCGTGTCCACCGGGATCACAGCGGCTGGCCACTCGGCTGCGAACCGGCTTGTGGCCGCGGCTGTCGCGAGCGGGCGGGTGACCGCCGTGCCAGGGACCACCATCAGCAGCGGGAACGGGGTTTCCTCCGGCTGGCAGACAGGAAGCCATCGGCTGATTGCCGACGTGACGGTGGGTGCGCCGGGGCACTCCCGATGGCAGATCGCGGTATGGCAGCCCGGTGATGCCCGCCTTTCCACCGCGCTCTGGCGCTAGCGAAGACCCATCATGGGTCGGCACCTTACGCCGTCGCCGACGTCAGGAGGGGTCCGGTACGTACCCCTCGCTTCGTCGGTTAAGCGAGGCGGTGAAGATCCCGCCAGAGAGATCGCTCCTGCTGGTGACCAGTTCCAGAGCCATTCTGCTCCCTGCTGAACGACTAGGGTGAGTGTGTCAATCGATACCTGGCAACTTGGCAGTTCTTTCCCTAGTGCTGCGATAATCGGTTGAGCAGGTTGAACGCTGGTACTGTAGCAAAGTGTCACGTGTGGTATCCACTGCGACGACGGCTTGTCGTCATTGCCGTTATGCCCCGTTACGGCCTGTGTGGCTCGCTGTGCTGCTTTGCGTATCGGGCTCAATGCCTCGGCGGGGTGGGCGGCGAGGACAATAGCTTCGGCATGATAAAAAATCCGGCTGAACTCAATCGTAATAGGCAGCGTGTCGGCAAGGTATGACCTTGCCATTGCAAGCATCGCGTTTCTGGCGTGCTCTGGAATTTGATCAGACGGCCCAGCTATAAGAACGGTCAGATGCAGCCACTGAAGTGGCGTCATATGCAATCCTGTAAAATGCGCAATGCGACTTCGTGCCGCTTGCACTGTCGCACGCAACTGCGGATTGCCTCCCAGCAAAACGTGCCAGTATATTGTGCCATATTCGGGGTCGGCGCCGCCGTAACCGTCCCGCCAGCGATCTATGAAAGAGTCAGGAAGAGGGCTCACCTGGCCTCCTTTGAGTCCAACCCAGGTGACGGAGAAGAAATGAAATCTCTAATTTGGGCCGCTAGCTCGGTGGCAGTGCAGCTTTCCGCAAAGCGAGGCTGAGTCAGCAAGGCTTCAAGTTTCCTGAGATAGCCAACGACAGTGCTAATACGCAGATCCAGGGGCAGATTCAATACGGGAGCCACATGATGCGCCACCTCATCTAGGGAGTCCTTCATCAGGTATGCAATACTTGCTCCTGCTTCAATCTGCGCCCAGTTCGCTGGACCCTTTGGCTCTCCGTTCGTCCACGCCGTGTCAGCCATCGCCGCTGCGCGAAGCGCGCTGTCAGGATCTCCCGTGTGAATCGCCACCGACAGCTCAAATATAGCCTGCCGACCGGCCGGGAATGACCAGACGGACCCAGCCGACCTGGAGCCGACCGGCAATGCATCGGCTGCCTTCCGCGCACGCTGCAATGCTTGCCTTGCCCTGCTTGAATCGCCGAACAACGCTATCGCGTTGGCTTCCCGGTAAGCAAGCTCCACCTTTGTGGGTGATGGGGCGCCAATGTCAAAGCCCCGCCGCGCGGCTTCTGCGGACTCAACATACTTGTGCTGCCACCTTGCGGTTTTAGCCTGAACACTCCATGCGATTGCCTCATCGGAGCCAGCCTCTTGCGCCAGGATCAGGGCGGCTGTTCCGTATTCGGCTGCCCGCAGGTCTTGCCCGAGATCTCCGAAAAGCAAGCCGGCATGGGCGACAAGCTCCGAATCTATGCGGAGCAGTTCACGAGTTTGGTGAAGGCGCTGTTTCCCGCCGTGCAGGAAATCTCTCACTTTCTGATGAGCTTGCAGAACGCCAGCGAGTACGATGCGTGGTGGAATCCGGTTATGAGCTTCCATGAGGTAGAATGCTGCGTGAGCTATCTGCTCAATTGCCTCATTCGTCGTATTAGTTTCCGCGACCCAGGCCACCAGGTCCAGGACGTCGTCAGAGTGGACCCTTTCTTCATGGTCACCAATGATTTGCTGTCCTGCTGGGGACAGGAGTTGGTGGATTGGGTAGCCGAACAGGTGCTCCAGCACGCGGCAGGCGTCGGGGTATGGCTCGGTCTTGACATTTCCCGAATACCAACGCTCCCACTGCCGGGATGAGACAGTCACCTTCGCTAGGCCAGGATCGCGTTCGCGTTCGGCCAGGTCCCGCGCTGCCAGGCAGAACTGCGTCTGAAAGGCCCGGAAGCTCTGCCAGTGCCGCTGAGCGATCAAGGTCCGCAGCAGCGTTGGCTGGCCGGGCTCGCATGCCGGACCAGGCTCTCGGGTCCGCTCAGCCGACCGGGCGAGTGCTGCGGTGGGCTCGCCAGCGGAGTTGTCGCTGAGGAGGGCACTGACCGGGATGTTCAGCACTCGCGCTAACGCACCCAGCGTGCTGAGCCTGGCCGAGCGCTTGACACCTTGTTCGAGTTTCTTGACCAGTTCGGTGCTCACCCCGGCGCGCCCGGCCAGCAGCTCCTGCGTCCAGCCGTGATCGTGCCGCACCTGCGCGAGCCTGGCCCGGTCAACCAGCGTTTCGCTGGTTTTGCCGCGCCGGGCGGAGTTGCTGTTCCGGCCCGCGCTGATGCACGCCTGGCAGCATGGCCCGGCGTTATACCGGCTCAGCGCGTGGCCGCAGCCGGCGCAATGCCGCCCAGGATCCCCACCAGCCATAGCCACAACCCCTCACCTGAACGCCATACAGCCATTCGATCCTACGCCTTGTGGCCACGCGACAGCCCGCACCAGCGGTTCACGCTGTGTGCTTGTCTCATTGTCTCGCCCCACAGCGTTTGTAGCCCTTTTACCTGCAGAGACGCGCGAAGCGTTATCCATTCAAAGCGCCGGCACTGAGCGACATCAGTACGCCATCCGGCGACCGCTAACCGCATCAGCGCTACGGCTCTGGCGGACGCCATAGGCTGGCCCGGCCCCACCCGAGAACGGAAGGAAAGGCCATGCCGCCGGCAAACGGCCAAATTTGGAAAACGGAATACAGCACAGTGATCTACTTGCGCGGGACACAGGCAGAACAACTCGACGACGCCGAACGGCGCTGCCGCGAATACGCCGCCCGGTTCGGCTGGCGCGTCCTGGCATCCATCCGCGACAGCCACCCCGCCGCCACCCCCGGCCAGTTCCTGGCCAAGGTGAGCCGCCCCGGAGCGCAGATCCTGCTGACCGATACCCCCGACATGATCTCACCCGATCAGGCCACACGAGACGACCTGACCATGGCCGTTGAAGGAGCCGGATGCATCGTCCACCCGCTCACCACCCAGCCCCACCGCCGCACCAGCCCCGCCGGGACCGCCTCCCCGGCGATCGTCGCTACGAGCACGCCGGAACCAGCAGAGCCATGACCTGCCCGGGCACGAACTTAAGTAGCACATTTTTCAAAAGAATCGCTGACGTTCATCACTTCATTGGAGATCACGAAAACCCGTGGGCGATCATGAACTGCTACAAGGACCTGATGGCACCGGGCAGTTACCTGGTGATCTCGCACGTTACCGCCGGCCACGTCTCCGTTCACGCCGCCCGGCGGGCGCGGGCAGCCTACGTCGGCGCGTCCGCGCTGGGCATTGCCCGGAAGAGCGCACCTGGACGGCCCCGGTGACCCCGGCCAGCCAAGCGCAGCAGGACCAAGATGCAGCGCGGCTGCAGGCGATCGCGGACGAGCGCTTCAACCAGACAGGCGAAGAGTTAGAAGCTCTCGGATACTCGGTGCTGCGCACCGCTCCCGATGAGGGCGCGTTGATCTCCACAGCGAGCGCACTGGGAAACTTGATCGGCGCGCGGAGCCTCGGCGTCACTCACCTGCGGGCAACCGGCTCGGACGTCTGGCTCGGGCGGCACACGGAAACACTCACCGACGGTCCGGTTCCGATCCGGTACTTCGCTCTGGGCTGCCTGGTTCCGGGAGCGCGCGGAGGTGAAACACTCCTTTTCGATGGCAGAAAGGCGGCCCGTCTTCTCGTCACGTCGCTGCCTGGCGCGCGCGATGTACAGATCAGGTACCGATCCCAGTACCGCCCCGACGTCGCAGATCATTTTCTGATCGTTGAAGACGAGCAGCATGGGCCGATGCTCCGGTTCCGCTCCGCTACCGAAAACAACGAGACGATCACCAAGTCGGTCGGCATCAGTGAGGCCGACCTGTATGCGGCTGTTGAGGATGCGGTGAGCAGATCGCTGACGCTGACTCACTCGTGGCGCGCCGGGGGACTGCTGCTCGTAGACAACCACACGATGCTGCATTCGCGTGCCCCATTCGCGGGCCCGCGGCACATGCTGCGGTTCCGTTACGACGATCCGCTTCACTCGAGCGTCATACTTGCCGGGTGAGATACGTGCAGCTGCCCACTCCTGCGCTGCGTGTCACGAGTAAGTGCCTGCGCGTCTGGTGGAAGATCCGCAAGCCCGCCACGTTCGGCGTGAAGGTCCTGCTGATCCATCCCGACGACCCGGCACAGTGCCTGATCGTCAGGCATTCCTACTCCGACAGCGCCCGGTGGGGGATGCCTGGCGGCGGATACCGCCCCGGGCGTGAGACTCCCGAACAGGCTGGCGTGCGGGAAGTCCTCGAAGAGCTCGCGCTCACCGTCACCGACGCCCCCACCGTGCTGGATACCGTGAGCACGACGCTGGAGGGCAAGCACGACACTCTGACGATCGTGCAGGCGACGCCGGTCTCCGCGTCATTCGTGAGGTCGCCGGAAATCGCCGAGGCACGCTGGGTAGGCGCCGACATGGCCGCGATGCCGGCGGGCGAACCGGTGTCACGCTGGCTGGAGAGAGCGCTTTCTGCTCGCAACGCGCCGGGGCCGGCCCCTACGCGGGGGTGGTGATGGTTTCGGCGGCGACGGCGCCGTCGATGTAGGTCACCGAGTTGGCCGGGATCGCCGGAACGCGCGGGCCGGGCAGCACGACCGCGGTGAGGTTGAGCGGGTCGGCGGCCGAGATCCGGACCGGCTGGCCGGTGGGGCGCTGCTTGCGGACCGCGCGCAGCAGGTCGACGGCGTCCGGGTGGGCGAACTGCTCGCCGCTGAATCCCTGGACGAACCGGCCGCCGCGGATCGTGCCGCGGGCCTCCATGCGGCGCAGCGCCCAGAGCACGTCGCGCCAGGGCACGGCCAGGCTCTCCCGCGCGGCCAGGTCGCGGAAGATCACTCCCCAGCGCGCGGCGAGTTGCTCGGCGACGGCCTCGGCCAGCTCGTCCCGGTCGGGTGCGGCCGCCGGGGTGGGCAGCAGGCTCCAGCGCCCGTCGGATCCGGCGCCGCCGCCGATGCCGCGGCGCAGACCGCGCCGCATGGGGATGTT
>JASHQP010000443.1 GCA_030039095.1 Streptosporangiaceae bacterium | reverse complement strand
ATCTTCAACTCGTCCATGGAGTGGGAACGGAGCTGCCTTTTCGGCAGCGTCGTGGGCGGGATGCGGCGCCAGCTCGAGGCGTGCGTCGCGTACGCGCGGTCGCGCGAGCAGTTCGGCCAGCCCATCGGGAAGTTCCAGGGCGTGTCCGACAAGCTGGCCGAGATGTACGTGCGGCTCGAGGCGGCGAGGTCGCTGATCTACCGGGTGGCGTGGCTGAAGCAGCAGGGCAAGTCCGCCCCGGCGGAGGCGGCCGCCGCGAAGCTGTTCACCAGCGAGGCGTTCGTGCAGTCCAGCCGGGACGCGATCCAGATCCACGGCGCCCTGGGCTACATGAAGGAAGCGGGGATCGAGCGCGATCTGAGGGACGCGCTCGCCAGCACCATCTACTCAGGCACCTCGGAGATCCAGCGGGTGCTGCTCGCCCGGATGCTCGGGGTCTGAGCCACGCAAGAAGGAAGAAAGGAAGCACGATGGCGTATCTGCTGCAGCACCTGCTGACCGAGGCTGCGGCCCGCCGGCCGCAGCAGACGGCGGTTGCGTCGGGGGGCAGCGAGCTCAGCTACTCCGAGCTGGACCGGCTGAGCACGCAGGTGGCCCGTGCGCTGCTGCGCCGGGGCGTGCAGCCGGGTGACCGGGTGGCGATCCTCGTCAGCAAGTCGCCCACCGCGGTGATCGGGCTGTACGGGGCCCTGAAGGCAGGCGCCTGCTACGTGCCGCTGGACACGAAGGCGCCCGTCGAACGGCTCGGCTACGTCGTGCGGGACTGCGCCGCTGCAGTGATCATCGCGGACGGCACGACAACGGCTCAGGCGGCCGTCCTGGCCGACGGCGTTCCCGGGTCGCGCGGCGTGCTCGTGCCGGGCTCCCCGGAGGTCGCCGGCGAGCCGGACGAGCCGATCGAAGACCGGGCGATCGAGACCGACCTGGCGTACATCCTGTACACGTCGGGCTCGACCGGCACCCCGAAGGGTGTCATGATCTCCCACCGCAACTCGCTCACGTTCGTGGAGTGGGCCGCGGCCGCCGCGCGCCTGGACGAGAGCGATCGCGTGTGCAGCCCTGCGCCGCTGCACTTCGACCTGTCGGTCTTCGACGTGTTCGCCTCGTGCCGCGCCGGCGCCTGCATGGCGGTGCTTCCGGACGGGACCGCCACGTTCCCGGTGTCGATCGCGCGCTGGATCCAGGCCGCGCAGATCTCGGTCTGGTACTCGGTGCCGTCGGTGCTCACGTTGCTCGCCTGCTACGGCGGCCTGGAGAAGCTCGACCTGTCGCACCTGCACACGGTGATCTTCGCCGGGGAGGTGTTCCCGCCGAAGTACCTCGCCCGGCTGATGGCCGAGCTGCCGAAGGCCCGGTACCTGAACTGGTACGGGCCGACCGAGACCAACGTCTGCACCGCGTTCGAGGTGCCGGCGGACGGGGCGGACGACGCCACGCCCGCCCCGATCGGGAAGGCCTGCGCCAACACCGAGGTGTTCGCGGTAACCAGCGACGGCAGCCGGGCGTCCGAGCCCGGCGAGGAGGGCGAGCTGTACGCGCGCGGCCCGTCGCTGATGCAGGGGTACTGGGGGCAGCCCGCCAAGACCCACGAGGTCCTGGTCGCGAACCCGTTCCAGCCCTCCCGCGACGAGCTCGTGTACCGCACGGGCGACCTGGTGACCCTGGATCCGGACGGCAACTACATCTACGTCGGCCGCCGGGACAGCATGGTGAAGATCCGCGGTTACCGGGTGGAACTCGGCGAGGTGGAGACCGCGCTGTACCGTCACCCGGCCATCAAGGAGGCTGCGGTGCTGCCGGTATCCGACAAGCTGCTCGGCAGCCGCCTGCGCGCGGTCATCACCACGGTGAAGGGGGAAGGGGAGGCGGGCGGGACCGAGGTTACCCGCGAGAACGTCATGGACCACTGCCGCCGGTGGCTGCCGAGCTACATGGTGCCGGACGTCATCGACTTTCGCGAGGCACTGCCCCGCACCTCGACCGGCAAGGTCGACCGGGCCGGCCTCGCCCGCGAATAGCAGGCCCGCACCGTAATCGCCAACTGACACCTACCGAAGGGGAGCTGAAGTGGAAACCGTCATCAACGACTACGTCAGCAGGGAACTCGTCCAGGACCAGTCGCTGCTGCCGCTCGCCGACGACACGTCGCTGCTCGAGACCGGCATCCTCGATTCGCTGGGCCTGCTCAAGCTGGTCGTCTTCCTCGAGGAGCGGTTCGGGATCGCGATGGGCGACACCGATCTGCTCCCGGAGAATTTCGCCAGCGTGAACGCGATCTGCGACTACGTCCGCGCCAGGGAGCCTGGAAGGACGGAGGCCACGAATGGCTGACGGCCGCGTGGCGCGGCTGCTGCGCAGCGCCGAAGGCGTGGCCTACTGGGGAGCGGTCGCGCCGGTGCTGGCCCGCATGCCGGCCGCCCTCGGGTACCGCATCGCCTGCTGGCGCGGCGACTGGCTCTACCGGAGCCACGCCGCGAAGCGCGCCAACACCGAGCGGCACCTGCGGCTGTTCCTCGGCGAGCTCAACCGGTCGGCGGCGCGTCATGCGGCCCGCGAATGGTTCCGCTTTGCCTCGTGCGAGGCGGTCGACGTGATGCGGCTGCGGCACCGCGCGGGGCCGCTGCGGCGGCTTGTCGAGATCGAGGGCCGTGAGCACCTGGAAGCCGCACGGGCCGCCGGCAAGGGAGTGATCCTGTGCTGCGCCCACTTCGGCTCCTACAACAGCGCCCTCTCCGTGCTGCACACCAGCGGCGTCCCGGTTACGACGATCGGGCGCTGGCAGTACAACTACACGGCGGGGATGTCCCGATTCGAGCGGCGGTTCTGGGACTGGGTGCTGGGCCGCCGGGTGCGGCGGCACCGGGCACGGCCGAACATCGAGCCGTGGCCCGGCCGGGTCGAGGTCGCGGCGCTGGCAGCGTCCGCGCTGCGCGACAACGAGGTCGTGACGATCTCGATCGACGCGCCACCGCTGGACAGCGACAAGGCCCGCGCGGTCGACGTGCGTTTCCTCGGGACCCACGCCAGGCTGATGCCGGGCGTCGTGACGCTCGCCCGGCTGACCGGCGCGCCGGTGCTCATGTGCTCGGTGTACCGGTCGGCCGACTACCGCCACCAGGTCCTGGAGATCTCCGCACCGGTGCCCATGGCCGGGAACACGGCGACGGCCTTCGGGCGCTGCGTCGCCGAGGTCGCCGCCGCCATCCGCAGGAGCCCGGCGAGCTGGGTGTACTGGCCGAGCCCTGTCGACTTCGACAACCTCGGCATGACCCCGCCAGACCGGTACGCGGCACCCGTTCGGCGTCTCGTCGCGATCAGCGCCTGAGGTTTCGCATCCGCCGGACCACGGGATAACCCGTGGTCCGGGCGCCCGGGCGGCGTTATCGTCTGGGCTGTGGGACGGTGGAGCAAGATCGCCGAGAAGGCAGGGGTCGGCCTGCCGGCCGACGAGGGGCGCACAGCCAAAGGTGCCATCGACGGGCTGCTCGAGCTGTCCCGGAGCCAGGAGAGCCGGGTCCGGCAGCTCGCGTGCAGGAACTTGTGCACCTGCCACGTCCGGGCCGACGACGACCGGGTGTGGACGAGGTTGCTCGAGCTGGCCGGGGATCCCGATCCACGGGTCCGCGGCGATGTGATCCACGCCATCACCGACAGCACGCCCACGCCCCGGGTCCCGGCGGTGATCCAGGCCCTGGAGTCCCGCCACAACGACCCGGACGCTGGGATCCGCCGGCGGGTCCGCAAGACCCTCGCCCACTACCGGCGGACCGGCAAGGTAACCGACGCTGCTCACTAACGACCGGGTCAGGCGAACAGCGAGGCGCCCCAGTCCTGCCCGGGGCGCAGCCCGGGCGGGCAGGCGAACACGGCGCTGCCGGTGTGCTGGATGTACTCGTTCAGCGCGTCGCCGGCCAGCGACTGCTGGAGGCGGACGAACTGCGACGGGTTCTTCATGAACGCGATGAAGAAGAGGCCGCCGAGCAGCGTTCCGGCCTGCGGGTCGATGCCGTCGGTGAACGAGTACCCGCGGCGCAGGATCCGGGTGCCGCCGTTGTGCTCGAAGCTGGCCAGCCGGATGTGCGCGTGGGCCGGGATCATGGGCTGCCCGTCGGCGCCGGCTGCGCGGAAGTCCGGCGTGGTGGACTCGGTTCCGCCGGACAGCGGGGCGCCAGAAACTTTCGCGCGGCCGATCGTGCTCTGCTGATCCTGCAGGTAGTCGCGGTCCCAGTTCTCCACGAAGATACGGATCTTGCGGGCAACGAGGTAGCTGCCGCCCCGCAGCCAGGGCTGGTCGGTTTCCCGGCCCACCCACACATGCCCGTTCATGAGGCTTGTTTGCTCAGCCTTGATGTTGCGGGTCCCGTCCTTGAACCCGAGCAGATTGCGGGGGGTGCGCTGGCTGGACGAGGTGGTGGAGGTGCGGCCGAAGCCGAGCTCCATCCAGTTGTGCTCGACCACGCCCATGCCGATCCTGGCCAGGTTGCGCACCGCGTGGAAGGCCACGAGCGGATCGTCGGAGCAGGCCTGGATGCACAGATCCCCGCCGGTGTAGTCGGGGTCGAGGTTCTCGTTGGGCAGCGGCGGGAGCTCGGCGAGCGCCGACGGCTTGCGGCCGGCCAGGCCGAACCGGTGGTCGAACAGCGACGGTCCGTAGCCGATCGTGATCGTCAGCCGGGACACCGGCGATCCGACGGCCTCGCCGGTGTCGACCGGCGGCGCGAAGGGCTGGGTGTCCTGGCCGACCAGCCGGCCGGCGGTCATGGCCGCCGCCGCCGTCGTCCACTCGTGCAGCAGGTCCCTCACGTCACCCGCGGTCGCACCGCTGACCGCGTTCAGCGCGCCGAACGCGAGCCGGTCCTGGGCGGGCGTGGCGATGCCGGCCTGGTGCGGGCCGTAGAACGGGACGATCTCGTCGCTCGTGCTTCCGGCTGCCTCGCCGCCCTGCCCGGCGAAGTAGCCGGCCAGGCCGCCCGCGAGCACGCCGG
>JASHQP010000442.1 GCA_030039095.1 Streptosporangiaceae bacterium | reverse complement strand
GCCTGGGTGTAGTTGTCGAGTGCCTTGCGGCCGTGGCCGGTGAGGGCGACGTTGGTGATGGACACGGTGCCATTCCTGGTCCTCTCACTGGCGATGTAGTCGGCTTCCTCGAGCTTGCGCAGGTGGATGATCAGGTTGCCGGGGGTGAGCCCGATCATCTCCTGCAGCCGGGTGAAGGACAGCGTGTCGCCTTTGGGCAGGGCCGCCAGCGTCGCGATGATCTTCAGCCGGGTGGGGACGTGGATCAGCGGGTCCAGGGCGTCGTCAGCCATGACACACGCCGTTCAGGCCCGCTGGCGCCACGCGGTGTACACCGCGAAGCCCAGCAGCATGGCGCACAGGCCCACGCCGGCCACCAGCCACGCCCCGGCCGGGGTGGCGGCGAGGCCCACGGCGCCGATGATGGCCACCGCGGCGCCCTTGGCGAACCCGCGCCAGTCCTTGCGCAGCAGCATCAGGATCGCCCAGGTCGCGCCCGGGATGAGCAGCACCGTGGTCGGGTACAGCTTGTAGCTCAGCCCGGCGGCTGCCAGCCCTCCCAGCAGCGCGGCGGCCGCGACCCACGCCGCAGCGGCGATGGCGATCTCGGGCGGGCGCAGCCGGGAGGGACCGCGCACCCCGACGCCGGCCCGGTGGCGGAAGCCCAGGGCCAGGGCAGCGTTGGCGACGATGAACGCGATGAGGATCGGGATGTCGGCGCTGGTCGGCCCCGTGTAGGGGTTCTGGTGGCGCACCGACAGCCAGGTCGCGCCGAGGGCGGCCAGGACCATTACCCCTCGGGTGGCCCCCACCCACGGCGGGGAGGACTCCAGCTTGCGGCGCGCCTGCCAGGTGGCCTCGTCCAGCAGCGCAGTGGCCTGCTGCGGGGTGAACGTGTCGCCGTTGCCGTCGGCGGTGGTGTCGGATGTGTTACTCATCGCGGGCTCCTTCCCGTGGCTCTACGCCACAAAGTGCTCTATGTCATAAAGTAGACCCTGCTTTACGGCGCAAAGTCAAGGGCTCCGGCCAAGAACTTTATGACGCAAAGCAGGGCCGCCCTGCCTGGCCCAGATGGACCGGCCCCTGGCCCCGGGTGGACCAGCCCCTGGCCCAGGGGGCTGCCCTGCACTTGGGGGCAGGGCAGCCGTGAATGTGGCGATGCTGCACATAGGAGTGCCTCAGATCCACATCCACACCGGCCCGGCCCTGCGCTGCGCGGGCGCGGCTGCTGGACTGGCCCGGCCCCGCGCAGCGCGGCCGCGGCTGCTATTCGGCGTTGATCCCGATCGGGGCGCCGGCGGCCAGGCCGAGGTCGCGCATGGCCTTGCGGTAGGCGACGGCGACGGCGTCGAAGCGCAGGTGCAGCTCGGCGGCGAGGTCGAACGGCACGCGCTCGGGGCGCTGTGACTCGACGACGACCTGGTCCTGGCCGAAGATCGTGTCCTCGAACTCGCGGATCACCCGGTCCGGCTGATCGAGGTTGTAGTTCCGGCCGATGATCACGTAGCCCGCGCAGCGGTCGGCGGCGGCCGGCTGCGAGGCGAAGAAGTACACCATGCCCCGTTGCCCGCCCCAGCCCAGCCGCAGCACGATCGTGTAGGGCACATGCAGCTCGTAGCGGCTGCGGCGCTGGGGCGGCCCGGCCTGCTCGTTGCCGAATACCGGGAAGTCCTCGCTGTTGGGAGCCTCCGGGCGGACGATCTCATACCGCAGCACGTGCCCGTCGGTGTGCACCCGGTGGCTGGGCACCACCGGCCGCTCCGGATCGCCGAGCAGCCCGGGATGCACCCAGGGGAAGTGCCCGAAGTCGGTGAAGTTCTCCACCTGGCGGGCCGCGTCGCAGCGCCACCGGTACGGCCCGGCCGCGACGATCTCCCACTCGCCGTTCTCGAGTTCCGGGACCTCCGGCAGCGGCCACCGCGGCTCCTCCAGCGCGGCCCAGATCAGCCCGTACCGTTCCTGCGCGCGGAAGGCCCGCAGCCGGGCCTTGGCCGGAACCACCGCCGGGTCCTCCTTCTGCGGAATCGCCACGCACCGGCCGTCGGCGCCGTACCGCCAGCCGTGGTAGGCGCACACCAGTTCGTCGCCCTGGACCGAGCCGAGCGACAGCGCGGTGCCGCGGTGCACGCAGAGGTCGGACATCACCCGCGGCGCGCCGTCGGCGCCGCGCCAGACCACCAGCGGCTCACCGAGCAGGTCGGCGTGCGCGGGCCGGTCGGTGACCTCGCCGGCGAACGCGACCGGATGCCAGCACGCGCGCTGCGCGGCCAGGTCCGCAAACACTCCCGGTGAACCCATTGCGACCTCCAGGCGCCCGGCGTTGCTCCGGCACGATCGGCCGGCCGGGCTGGCAGCATTCTGAGGGTCCGGGGCCGGCTCGTGCTACTGGGGGAAGCGTGGCCACGTTCGTTCTGGTGCATGGAGCCATGCACGGGGGGTGGTGCTGGCGTGACGTACGGCAGCGGCTGGCGCGGAGCGGGCACGACGTGTACACGCCGACCCTGACCGGCCAGGGCGATCGCCGGCGGGGGCTGACGCCGCAGGTGGGGATCGCGGATCACATCGCCGACCTCACCGAGCTGTTCTGGTTCGAGGATCTGCGTGATGTGCACCTGGTGCTGCACAGTTACGCCGGAGTCCTGGCCGGGCCGGTGGCAGAGCGGGTGGCGGGCGGGCTCGCGTCGGTGACGTTCCTGGCGGCGTTCATCGCGCAGCCCGGCCAGAGCCTGCTCGACGTCGAGCCCCCGGACACCGCGCGGCGCTACCGCGAGGTGGCCGCGTCGGCCGGGGATAGCTGGTTCGTGCCCGCCTCGCCGCGGTTCCTCGATCAATGGGGGGTCAGCGATGCGTTGCGCGCCCGGGTGGGGCCGCGGCTGACCGACTTCCCGCTGCGCTGCGCGACGGAGCCGGTCCACTTCGATCCCGCCGCGCTCGCCGCAGTGCGCAAGGTCTGCGTCAACCACACGAATCCGCCGCTGGCCAGCCTGCGGGCGTCGTTCGAGTTCGCGGCGGGGGCCGGCTGGGAGACTCATCAGCTTGCCTACGGACACGACCTGATGCTGGAAGCCCCAGGGGAGACGGCCACCCTTCTCGACGCCATCGCCCGGCGGTCCTGATTGCCTCACCGGCCCAGGACAGAGGGCAGGACTCAGCTGGAGACGGGCTCGATGCGCTCCAGCTGCCGGATTTCTTCCTCGTCGTGGGATGCCTGGTACAGGTCGAGCGCGAGTTGGCCGTTCAGCCAGAACTGGGGAGTGGTCCCGAGTGCCTTAGCCAGCCGCAGCGCCGTGGACGGAGTGATGCCGCGCCGCCCGTTGACGATCTCATTCAGCCGTACGTACGAAACGCCGATCCGGTCCGCGAGCTCCGTCTGTGTCAGGCCCAGCGGCCTGATGAACTCCTCCAGCAGCATCTCTCCCGGCGGCGTCGGCGGCCGGTCCGACGGTATTCTCACCTGCGCCATCCCCGTCATCTCCTCAGTGATAGTCCACGATCCCGACATCCTCTGCGCCGGAGTCGGTCCACCGGAAGCACACTCGCCACTGATCGTTGATCCGGATCGAGTACTGTCCCTCCAGTTCGCCTTTCAGTTTCTCCAGGCGGTTACTCGGTGGTGCTCGCAGATCGCCTAACACGACGGCCTGATTCAGCTGGTCAAGCTTTCTCCTGGCCACCCGGAGCAGGTCCGATGGGCACGACTTGCGTGCCTGCTTGGTGTCACGCCCGTCGAACAGGTCCTCGGTGCCCTTGTCCCGGAACGATGCGATCACTTGGCTGAGTATAACGTGCCACGTAATCCGTGGTAACACCGGCCGGCCATCCTGGGCGCCCGTGCCGGGAGCCGGATTCACCGGCGCCGCAGGCGGACGTCCAGGGAGTCGCGGATGGCGTCACCGATCATGTTGAACGCCACGACGGTGACGATCAGGATGAGCGCGGGCGGGTAGACCAGCCACCAGTAGCCGTCGAAGAGGTAGTTCAGCCCGTTGGACAGCATCGTTCCCCAGTCGGCGTGCGGCGGGGGCAGCCCGAGGCCCAGGAAGCTCAGCGCCGACAGGATCAGGATGGCGTCCGCGATCGTGAACGTGGCGTTGACCAGGATGACGCCGATCGAGTTCGGCACCAGGTGACGCACGATGATCCGCCAGCCGCCGGCGCCCATCATGCGGGCGGCCTGGACGAACTCGCGGGTCCGCAGCGTCAGCACCTCGCCCCGCACCAGCCGGGCGCTCGTCAGCCAGGACAGCATCGTGATCAGCAGGATGATGATCCACAGGTTCGGCGTGAACAGGTTCACCAGGATCAGCAGGAACACCAGGCTGGGGATGGCGAGGAAGGTGTCGACCACGCGCATCATGACCGCGTCGACGATGCCGCCGGCCAGGCCGGCGAGCGCGCCGTACAGGGTGCCGACGATCGTGGTGGCGAGGCTCACCGCGAGCCCGAGCGCCAGCGAGGACTGGCCGCCCAGCATGAGCCGTCCCAGCACGTCGTAACCCGAGGGGTCGGTGCCGAGCGGGTGCCCGTTCCCCGGCGGCAGCGTGGCCAGGTTCAGCTGGACCGTGACCTGGTTCGTGCGGTAGAAGACCGGCCCGAGGAAGCAGAACAGCGTGATGACGATGACCAGCCCCAGGCCGGTGAGGGCCACCCGGTTGCTCGCGAACGAGGACAGCGCTGGCCGCCAGGTACCGCGCTGCGCCAGGTCCTGGCCCGCACTCGGCGGGCCGGCGCCGGCCAGCCCGGCCCCGCCGGGCGCGTCGCGTTCCGTCCCGCTGGCTCCGGTGTCAAGCGCGGCCATAGCGGATCCGGGGGTCGAGGATTCCGTAGGCAACGTCGGCCGCGAGGTTGCCGGCGACCGTTGCGACGCCGACGATAAGGGTGGAGCCGAGGAGCACCGGGAAGTCATGGGTGGTCGCGGCCTGGTAGAACAGCAGTCCCATCCCCGGGTAGTTGAAGACCTCCTCGGCGATCACGGCGCCGGCCACGATCCAGGAGAACGACAGCCCGACCATGGTGACGACCGGCAGGAGCGAGTTGCGCAGCACATGCCGCAGCAGGATCAGCCGGCGCGGCAGGCCCTTGGCCCTGGCCACCCGGATGTACTCCTGGGCCAGCACGTCGATCGCCGACGACCGCATGTACCTGCTGTAGCTGGCGACGGTGACCAGTGCGAGGGTCACCACCGGCAGGACCAGTGCCCGCGGGTCGGCCAGGATTCCGCCCACCGAGGACGCCTGCGGCGCCTCCGGGGGCAGGATCCGCAGCTGCACCGAGAACAGCGCGATCAGCAGGATCGCGAACAGGAAGTCGGGCGTGGAGTACAGGGTGAACGACGCCCCGGTGAGGACGTGGTCGCTGACCCCGCCGCGCTTCACCGCCTGGTAGATGCCGAGCGGCACCGCGATCACCAGGGC
>JASHQP010000441.1 GCA_030039095.1 Streptosporangiaceae bacterium | reverse complement strand
CGGCGGGCCGCAGCGCCCGACCGGGACAGGCTCAGCGGCCGGGTCCGGGCCAGGACCGCCGAGCCGCACAGCACCAGCCCGGCCGAGATGGCGGTCAGGATCGCGGACTGGAAGAGGCCGAACAGCAGCGACTCACCGGAGACCGTGGCCAGAAACGCCGTCCGCAGTCCCAGCAGCGCAAGGTAGGCGACCGTCACAACCGCGGCGAGCGGGCGGCGCGACCGCGGGTGCCCTCTCGTCAGCTCCAGCCCCAGCATCGCGCCGATCGACGCGACCACCAAGATGAGAGTGACCAGCCAGGTCGTCGCGGAGTCGAGGCCGAACGCCTGGGCGGCCCAGTTCAGCGGGATGGCGTCGAGCACCACGAGCACGACGACCAGGGCGGCACCGGCCTGGAAGCCGAGGATCCGGTGACCCGCGGGGTCGTGCCTGGTCAGCAGCATGGCGTCGTGCGCCTCGGCCGCCAGTTCCGACTGCTCGGCCGCCTGGGTGCGCGCCTGAAGCTCCTTCAGGTGCACGTCGGCGCGGATCGTCTCCTTTATCGCTCCCGCCACCTGGGGATGGTCCCGGAGCCAGTACTCGAGCGCGGAGTTCGCCTGCGCATCGAGGACCGGATCGGTGTGGTCGTCCCCTGTCGCCGGGTGCTCGATGAACGGGTCGATTGCCATGAGTGCCTCCTCAGACGGCATGGCTTACACATCTGCCTGACAGGGACGAGGCAGGCCGGCCACCGACCTGACAGCGGCAGTTCACGGATCAAGGTCGTCGCGGCTGACGATGGTCCTCAGCAGGTCACGCACGTCGGCGCGGGCGCGCGAGAACCGCTGGTGCCGCGTGTTCTCGGCGCACCCGGGGCCAGCGAACCATTCGGGGTAGCTGGCGGCCAGTTCCGGCCCAGAGTCGGCGTCGCTGACGTCTCCGGCGATGCTGGCGCGGAGCACCCGTTCCGAGACGGCAACGATGACCGCACGGTAGCGATCGGGGTCGTGCGAACGGCCCGGCACGTGCCCTGCCAGCTCACCACGCCGGGTGGCGAAGGGCTCGAGCCAGGCCACGGCGAGCAGGCGGCTGCAGACGGTCTCGTCGACCAGGCGCGGGGCCCGCTGCCAGCAAGGTTTGTCCTGATGGCTCTCGGCGACCCTTTCGAAGTCCTCGGCCAGACTCGGCCCGAACTCGTACAGCATGTTCTTCACGACGTTGATCAGGGTCCGGCAGTAGTACGCCCTGAGATCCCTGATTCCGTCGGGACCGCGCCTGGCCACGGCGTCGTAGGCCTGGTTGAGGGCATCCCTTGCCAGCTCCTGGTCCCCGGCCCGCCGCAGGGCCAGGGACCTGACCTTAGGATCTCGCCAGATCTCTGCCAGCCGCTCCTGAAAATGGCGCCGCATGCGGTCCGCATTTCCGCCGGGGGCCGTGATGCCTTCCATGGCACCCCCTTTGCCGTCCCTTCCGCTATCAGGATGGCCAAGCACCTGTGGAAAGTCGCGGCCAGCGGCCAATACTTGACTGGCATGGACGAGTTTGCAGACGCTCTTTAGGCGTAAGTTGCGTGGACATCGCGATCTGTACAGCCGCCGTGTGCAAGGCATGACACGCGCGTACATAATTGGAAGGGTTGGGAGGTTGATCCAGGCGTGGGAGCGATCAAGCGTGAGCCGACACCGCCGGGCCCGATCACCGATCTCTTCGCCCGCCTCGACGATCTGCACTCGGCGGCCGGCCGTCCTTCGACGCGGGAGATCGCGAAGCGCGCCGGGCGGGGTAACATCAGCTCTTCTACGGTTCATAACATCTTCCGCAGTTCACGGGTGCCCGGCTGGGAATTCCTGGAGCACGTCGTCTTGGCGCTGGGCACCGCCGATGACCGACCGGAATTCCTGACCCTGTGGCAGGCGGCCTGGCGAGCGGCGAACGAGCCCGGCACGCCGCGTGAGGACCTGCATGCGACCGCGCCCCAGGGCCGAGGCGCGAGTCAGCACCCGGCGCCTGCACAGCAGCCGGCCGGGACTCGCAGGCAGTCACAGCGCATCTGGTCGAACGAGATTCCTCCCCGCAATGCCGATTTCACCGGCCGGGTGCCCGAATTGGAGGTCATGCACGACAACCTCAATAATCAGCGGCCGCCATATGGGCAGGTCATAGTCGGAATGGGAGGCATTGGCAAAACCGAGCTGGTCACCGAGTATATCCACCACCACATAGATAGATATGAAATCATCTGGTGGATTCGCGCCGAGCATCACGACCGGGTGAGGGATGCGCTCGTCAAGCTGGCTCAGCGCCTAGAACTCAGGGAAGCTACCACAGATAGCAGTCGCGACAGGATTATCGAGGCCGTTCTCAAAGCCCTGCAATCAGAAGCCCATTCGAGCTGGCTCATCGTGTACGACAATGCCGTCAACCCGCTCGATCTGGAGAAGTACCTGCCCGCCACCCGCCCGCACGGGCATATCATCATTACTTCCCGGCAGCTGAACTGGCCCAGCTACGTAGTTGCAGATGGCATCGGGCTGTCGCCGTTCACCGAACTGGAGGCCGTCAGTTTCCTGCGGCGCAAGGTTCCCGGCCTCGCGGCGCGCGACGGACGGAAAGAACTCACCGAAGAAGAAGATGAGCGCCGGGCCAGTGAAGCCAGGCAACTCGCCGCGGAGCTCGGCTATCTTCCCATCGCCATCGATCACGCCGCGTCATATCTTGCCGAAACCGCGCAGACCGTGGACGAGTACCTCACCCGGTTCGCGGAAAACGCTCACCAGCTGCTCAGCGAGCAGCCCGGGGACTCGGATCTCCCTGCCCATATCTCGGGCACGTGGGCGATGTCCACCGCGCTGCTGACGCCTGATGCCGAGCATCTGTTCAACCTGTGCGCGTTCTTCTCCCCGGAGCCGATCGCCGCCGAGCTTTTCCTGCAAGACAGCGCACACATCGACGACCCGCCTGGCCTGGGGGAATTCCTCGCTGCTCCGCACCGGTTCCGTGCCGCGGCCAGCCAGCTGCACCGGCTGTCTCTGGCCAAGGTGGACGGCGCCCGGGATCTGATCCAGATGCACCGCGTGATCCAGGCCGTTACCCAGGGGCGGCTTCGGCAGGATCGCATCCACATGTTCTATGCGTACCGTGCCGCGGTCGACGAGTTGCTGGCCAGGTCCAACCCGGGCAGCCCAGACCGCACCAGTGGCGACGGCACGTACGACCTGTCCCTTCAGCACCTCGAGTCTGACCGCAGATTCCTGCATACCGACAACGCGGCGCTGCGAGTCCTCATCATCGACCAGGTGCGGCGGCTCCGCCTCCGCGGCGCCCTCATAGAGGCGCTGCAGTTCGGGCAGGATGCGCTGCGCGTCTGGCGAGAGCGGCTGGGCGAGGACGACCTGCAGGTGCTTACGATGGCTGTAGAGGTCGCCATCGCGATGTATATAAGCGGCCGCACCGCCGACGCCCACGAGCTGATGCTCCAGATTCGCCCCTTGCTCCAGCGGCATACCGATGGCGAAGGCTTCAAGGTATTTCTGCAGTGCGAAAGCTTTTACGGCGAGGACTTGCGCGCACACAGCCAGTTTCGCGAGGCGCTGGACCTGGACCTGAGCATACTGCCAAAATTTGAGAGCGCCTTTGGCGTAGATCACGAGCGAACGCTGAATATCAGAAACAACATCGCGATAGATTATCTGCGCCTGGGCCGGTTCCGGGACGCGTTGGAGGTCGACCAGCGTAACCTCGAAGACCGCCGCAGGATCCTGGGCCCAGACAGCTTGATCGCCCTCAATTCTTATAACGCAGTCGCTCGCGACCTGCGCAGCCTGGGCCTTTATCAGGAATCACTGGATATGGCGCGCAAAGTGGCCAATGCGTTCGAGGCGCTCGGTGGCCGGGAGAACCCCTACTGGCTCGAGGCATGCGATGGGTTCGCGACCGCCTTGCGCAAGGCCGGCCATCACTGGGACGCACTGCAGGAGAGCGAGCACGTGCTTCACCGGTACCGCGACTATCTGGGCAGCGATCACGTGCACACGCTCAGGGCGGCCGCCAACCTGATCAACGCCCGGCGCGCTGTTGGCGATCTCGACCGCGCCGAGGAACTGGCCACCGAATCCCGTGACGTATGCCTGAGAACCACCTGCCCGGAGGATCTCCTCTATGCAGTGCTGGTGAACCTGGCGTCGGTGCTCCGGGTGGGCAGCCGCTCCGATGAGGCACAGGTCTACGACGAGCAGGCCAGAAGAGGGCTCATCCGGATCTACGGGGACCTGCATCCCTTCACCCTGGCAGCGAGCATCAACTACGCGGCCGATCTGGCCGCGCGCGGGAAGCTGGGCGAGGCGATCCAGGTCGGGCATGAGACGCTCGCCAAGTGCCGCCAGACTCTCGGCGAGAAGCACCCCGCCACGCTCATGGCAGGAGCCAACCTCGCCGTGGACGAAGCCGCCGCCGGAAACCAGGCCGAAGCCGACCAGCGGCTAGCCGACGTGCTTCGAAGGTATGAGGAGACGCTGACCCTGGAGCATCCTGAGGCGAGGGCCGCAGCGAACTGGGGCCGGCTGACCGCGGAGATCGAGCCCTACGTATAGGCCTCGAGCCGGGATACGTCCGCGACGACACGATCGCGAACGTAGCTGGTGAGCTGGAAAAGGTCGGCACAGTAGACGGAAGGGTTACGGAAGCCGGCTCCGCTGCGGTACCGGTGCGGGTAGAGGCCGCCGCCGCAGAGTTCCAGAACCTGGCAGGCCCGGCATTGCTCCGACAAGGCAGCGACGCCGATCTGCCTCGCGACCGTGGTGGGGTGGTCCAGCGCCTGGTCAAAGCCGCTGGAGGTGACGTGCAGGCCAGTGTCCGCGGCACCGGGATAGGTGGAGCTCAGCGAGTCGAGTTGCTTGATGGACCCGTCGGCGTCGACCACAACGACCGTGCTCGGCATGAGCCCCAGTCCCTCTACTGCGCCCTGATGGCCCAGAACAAGCTGGATAAGCTCGCTGAACAGGCGGATCCGCGTTTCCTGGCGTGGAGCGGCGTACCAGCGTTCGAAGACGCTGATCAGCCAGTCTGCATAACCAGCACCTGGCGGAGGGCAGCTCCAGTTGGCGTGGGGCAGGAGAAAGTCGAGCGCAGGCGGGCTGAACTTCAGCAGCGCCTCGTAGGTGGGCACGGGATCGTTGCTGACATCGATCGTGCACAGTATGCCGCCGTAACACTCGCGGAAATCCTGCGAGTCGAGCAGGCACAGGCCATTGGCAACCTCGTCGAAACTATTGTGCCCATTACTATAACGGCGATGCCGTCCGGTCGCTTCGGCGTCGCCATCCAGGCTGACGCCGACCTGGACACGAAGGCTCTTGAGCGTCTCGAGCATCGTGCGCGTCAAGAGTGTGCCGTTGGTCTGCATCGTCACATTCACTTGCGCGGGCACCCGGGCGCGGAGTCTCTCGACGAGATCTGAAAGCCACTTTGCACCCGCGAGAAGCGGCTCGCCACCGTGGAGGATTACATCGACGCTGGCGAGGCCGTGCTTCTCCGTGTGGTCGGCGATGCGGTCGACGGCCTTCTCAGCCACTTCCCGGCTCATGCGTTTCGGCATGTGCCGCCAGGACTGATCGGCCATTTCATAGACGTAGCAGTAGGAACACGCCAAGTTGCAACGGCTATGGACCTTGAGAATAAACTGCCTGAAGGGGACGGGCAGATGTCCTGCAGCGCGTATAGCCGCAACGTCCAAGTCGAGCAGCGGCCACGGAGCGGGGTGTTCCGCCATCCGAAGCGAGGTCATGTGAACCACGGCGCTAGGCCCATCGACTCTCCGAAGCCCTGTCCTGTCGGGCAATCACACGTAATGAAAAGGAGCGCCAGCTTGGTGGCAGCGCCCTGCCGGGATGTCATCGGTCTAGGGCTGTCCCCGCACCGTCCAGCGCAGTCGAGGCAGGCTTTGACTCCGGATAGGAGCGGCTATACCTCAATCTTCGAATCGAAAGCGCATACCAGATCGCCACCCTCTTCGAGGCGCCGACGATATAGGGCGAGAGCCCGGGCCAAGGCCGAATCCCCCAATACGGCAAGCTGTTCCGCTGGCAGATTCCGCAGATCAGGAGCAACGGGTCTGAGTTCCTGTTCTTGGGTAAACATTGTAGCTCCTCGCCTGATTTCAGGTATTGGGATCGGATCCGGTTCTGCCGCTTGTGTTCGGGAGTGCCACATGGAACCACGGGCACCACGGGTCACAGGTGACTCAGACATTGTGCAGGCTGGAACGGCCCTGATCAAGTCGTTCAGGGCTAGTCCCTCTGCAACCGTTCGATCATCTGCAGGCAGTTCAGATTAGCCATAAGCATGACTAGCCAACGGCCTTCCGGGATTTCCTGCCGAGCGGCCAAAGACGTCCAAGGGCGTTTGGCATCGGGCCGGCCCGCCCGCGGACTGTCCATGGACAGGTATGGACGATCGCGGACGGTCTAACCAGGCGCAACTGGGTTCACAGGTCCTGTTGTATCGCTGCCACCATCCGGGCCTGCTCTTGGCGTTGATGTACCCGGCCAGGCTGTTCCCGAGCACGAGTATCTGGCCCGCGGGCGTATCCACGACCCGGTTGCCGGTCTTGACCTGGGCATGCCCGGACGCCGGCGGGGCCGGAAGCGCTTTGGTGTCCTCACAAGGCGGTATGCCACCGAGGGTGACTCGAGATCGCTAGCCGCTGACGAGGTCGATGACCCCCGACAGGTCCGGCACGTGACGGCTGCCGTCGGTTGGCAGGGTCCGTACCAGGATCGCGCGGAGCCCGGCGCTGACGGCGCCCGCGACATCGGCCACCGGGTTGTCCCCGATCATCCAGGCCGACGCCGGACGGCCTGCCCGTTCCAGCGCCAGCCGGAACGCCTCCGGGTGCGGCTTCTCGTAGCCCGTCGCAGCCGAGTTCACGATCGCGCTGAGGTGGCGGCCGAGTCCCAGGCCGGTGACGATCTCCGGAAGCTCGGGCACGTGGTTCGAGAGCAGAACGTGCCGCCAGCCACGGTCGGAAAGCGCCGTGAGAGTCGGCACGGTGTCCGGGAAGAGCTGCCAGCTCGCCAGGTCGGTGTAGTGAGACCGGACCCGGCGAGCAGTGCCGGCCGCGGCCGCTGGGGCGACACCGAGACGGCCCAGCGCGGCGGCCAGAACCTCGCCCAGATGCTGCCACCAGCAGTCAGCGTCCGCCAGCATCGGGTGCGGCACCTCGGGTGAATGCCACGGGTACCCGGAGCGGACTTCCGCAGCGATCATGTCCCGGCTGAGCCCGTGCGGCCCCACCACATCGGTCAAGGCGTCGGCGATCGCGCCCGACCAGTGCTCGGGCCGGTGGCCGAGCGTGCCGTCGAAGTCCCAGATCAGCACGCGCCCCGGCGCGGCGACTTCGGTCACGATCGCAGCGTATCCGCGCTGCGCCTTTCCGGGAACTGGACCGCATCGGCGACGGGCGTAACCTGACGGCGGGCACAAGCGTTCATTGTCAGGCCGCAGCGGCCAGCGAACACCTGGCACTCATGCCTCCGTTCCGGGCGCCGGCGGCCTGGGCGATGAGCGAGACCTGCGCGGTGTCTGGGCAGCCCGCTCGGGCGCGGCAGCCGGCCCCGCCGAAGCGTGCGCGGCCCTCAGACCCGCCGCGAGGTCGTCCAGGTAGCGGCGCGCGGAGGGAAACAGCCGGCTCAGGTACGTCGAGGAGTGCACGTGGCCGTCGTAGCGCCGCAGCGTGACGGGCACCCCGGCCGCACGCAGCCGCGACGCGTACGCCTCCCCCTGGTCCCGCAGCGGGTCGCAGCCCGACGTCAGGATCAGCGCGGGCGGCAGGCCGGACAGGTCGGCGGCCCGCACCGGGGAGGCATAGGGCTCCTGGGCCTGCGCCGGGGAGGCCAGGTAAAGCTCGAACGCCTCGTCGAGGTCCTGCCTGGTCAGCAGGTAGCCGGTGGCGAACTCCCGCATCGACGGGTAGTCGGTCGAGCAGTCGGTCACCGGGATCTCGAGCAGCTGGAAGCACAGCGGCGGCCCGCCCCGGTCCCGCGCCATCAAGGCCACCGCCGCGGCGAGGGATCCGCCGGCCGAGGTGCCGCCCACCGAGAGACGGTCGGGCCGCACCCCGAGATCCGCCGCGTTCGCGGCCAGCCAGCGCAGCGCCGCGTAGGCCTGCTCGACCTGCACCGGGTACTTGTGCTGCGGGGCCAGGTCGTAGTCGGCCGCTGCGACCACGCAGCCCGCGGCGGCGGCGTACCAGCGGCACAGCGGGTCGTAGTCCGCGACGCTGCCCGCCCAGAACGCGCCGCCGTGCAGGTATAGCCGCCGTGCAGGTATAGATGCCCGGGGAACGGCCCCGTGCCCTCCGGGACGTAACACCGCACCAGGATCTCGCCGCCGCCGGTGGGCACCTGGTAGTCGGCCGCAGCGACACGGCCCGGGGCCTGCCGGAACAGCTTCATCAGCACGGCGGTGTCCGCCGAGTCCTGGGCCCGCCGCTTCTCGATCGGCCAGTCCGGGTGCGGCGTGGACAGCAGCGTCAGCGCCCGCAGCAGCAGCCAGACGCCGGGACGAAGCGCCACCGTCACTCCCCGGCACCGGCGGCCGCGACCGCTGGCTCCACGGCGCTGGCCAGCGCCGACACGGCGGCCAGGCTGAACCCGGCCAGTGCCCCCGCGTCGACGTTCAGCGCCTGCCCGGAGATCACCGGGCAGTCGTCGGCGGCCAGGAAGTGCATGAGCGCGGCGATCTGTTCGGGCGCGATGATCCGGCCCAGCGGGCTGGCGATCCTGGCGACCGCGGCCTCGACCTCGCCGCCGGGCTGCGCGGCGAGCATCGGCGTGTCCACCGAGCTCGGGCAGATCGCGTTCACCCGGATGCCGCGCGGGCCGTACTCCACCGCCGCGACCCGGGTGAGCGACACGATGGCCGCCTTGGACGCCGAGTAGGCCCCGTAGGTCGGGAAGCCGGTCACCCCGGCCAGCGACGACGTGTTGATGATCGATCCGCCCGCGGTCATGTGCGGCGCGGCGTGCTTCAGCCCGAACACCACGCTCATCATGTTGACCCGCATCATCCGCTCGAACTCGGCCGCGTCGGCCTCGGCCAGCGGGGCCTCGCCGGTGATGCCCGCGTTGTTGACCACGACGTCGATCCGGCCGCTGCGGGCCGCTGCCCAGCTCATCAGCGAGGCAACGGCGCGCTCGTCACCGACGTCCGTTTGCCTGAACGCGCCGCCGAGCCGGTCGGCCAGGCCGGAGGCGTCGGTCAGGTCGGCGAGCACCACGTCCGCCCCGGCCGCGGCGAACCGCTCGGCGGTGGCACGCCCGATGCCCGAAGCGGCCCCGGTGACCACGGCGGTCTTGCCCGCCAGAGAAAACATCATGATCCCTGGGTTCCTGCCGTGATCAGGCCGGTACCACGCCCTGCCTGCTCGAAGTACTCGTCGTCGAGCGGCGGCCAGCCGAAGGACTCCCGGACCCCGGCCAGCACGTGCTGGTACGTGTGCGTCTCGACGTAGTTCGCGTGCCGCGGGCTGTCCAGGTACTCCATACCGCCGCGCAGGTCGGGGTGGTGGCCGGCCTTGAGCGCGGCGAACCGCTCCTTCGCCTCGCCGGTGGCGGTGAGGTCGATGGCGACGAGCTGGGCCATCTCGTCGAAGCGGTGGTAGGCGGCGTCGGCGAACTCGATGAAGCCGAGCACGTAAAGGCTGTCGACGGCCCGGTTGAACACGTTGAGGTAGAGCTGCGGGTGCCCCTGCCGCCACTCGAACAGGGACTCCTCGACGAACGGGATCCGGTAGTCGTAGCCGGTGGCGAAGATCACCGTGTCGACCCGCTCCTCGCTCCCGTCGGCGAACACCGCGCCCTGCTCGGTGAACCGGGCCACGTCGGGCTTGGCCGTTATGTCTCCGTGCGACAGGTGGTGAATGATCTGCGTGTTCACGATCGGGTGCGAGCTCAGGGCGGCGTGGTCGGGTGCGGGCAGCCCGTAGCGGGTCAGGTCGCCGACGATCGCGTCGATCAGCTCACTCGGGTCTTCCGGGACGACGACGCCGGCGGGCGGCTCGCCGCCCTCGTTGATGAACACGTCCAGCGGAACCCCGAACACGTGCTTGGGAATGAACCGGTAGCCGCGGCGCACGCTGAAGAAGGCCGCGTCGGCGTTGCGGGCCGCGTCGCAGGCGATGTCCGCGCCGGAGTTGCCGCCGCCGACGATCAGCACCCGCCGGCCGCGGAACTCGTCCGGGTGCCGGTAGCCGACCGCGTGCCGCGCCTGCCCGCCGAACGTCTCCAGGCCCGGGTAGGACGGCATGTTCGGGTGCCAGGTCACACCCGGCGCGGCGATCAGCGCCCGGTAGCGCCGTTGCTGCCCGCCCGCGGTGACGACCCAGTCGCCGCCGTCGGCCAGGCGGGCGCTCTCGACCGGGGCGCCGAACGTTATGTGCTCGTAGAGGCCGTACTCGCGGGCGAACGATCGTATGTAGTCCCGGAGCTGGCTCCACGACGGGTAGTCGGGGTAGCTGTCCGGCATGGGGAACCCGTAGAAGTACGACGTGTACTTCGAGGAGATGAAGTGCGCGGAGCGGTACACCGGGCTGCCCGGGTTCTCCGGGTCCCAGATGCCGCCGACGTCCGAGTGCTTCTCGTAGACGTCGAAGGGAATCCCGGCACTGTGGAGCTGACGCGCCATGATCAGCCCGGACGGGCCCGCGCCGACCACGCACACCTTCTCCGGCCTCCCGCCGTTGGCTCGCTCGCTCATGATGCTCCTTCCAGCTCGCTGGGTCTGGGCAGGTCGGCTGGCCCGCCGGTGGCGACCCCGGCGTAGGTGGCAGGGCTGCGGCGGCGCAGCCAGAGCGCGTAGCCAAACCCGCCGATCACGGACGCGGCAAGCAGCCACGGCAGCGCGTTGATGGCACTGTTCGCGGTTCCGGTGAGCGTCGAGTAGTTCATCAGCAGCAGGACGGTCGCCACGGTGAGCCCGGCGAAGCCGATGGCGGGCGCCAGGACCGTCTTCCACCAGTGCAGCTCGCCGCGGCGGCGGAAGAAAGCGACGACCGCAGCGGCAGCGGCGGCCTGCAGCACGATGATCCCCAGCGTGCCCAGCCCGGCCATGGCCGTGGCCAGGTTCAGGTAGGGGTTGAGCCCGGCCAGCGCGAATACGCCGACGACGACCACGTTGATCGTCGTCTGCACGACGCTGGCCCGGGACGGCGCGTCGTGGCGCCCGTGCGAGACGCCCATCCAGCCCGGCAGGATCCGCTCCCGGCCCAGCGCGAACATGTACCGGCTGGCCGCGTTGTGGATGGCGACCAGGGAAGCCAGGATGCTGGTGCACAGCAGCACCTCCATCAGCGTGGTCACCCACGGCGTCACGTACTGGGTGCTGAGCGCGAAGAACATGTTCCCGAGTTCCTTGCTTGCCACCGCCCGCACCTGGCCGGCCCCGACCGCGCCCACCGCCACCCAGCTCGTCAGCCCGTAGAAGACGGTGATCACCAGCACCGACGCGTAGGTGGCCAGCGGGACCGAACGGCGCGGGTTGCGTGCCTCCTCGCCGTACAGGGCGGCGGACTCGAACCCCACGAAGGAGCCGAAGGCGAACATCAGGCCGATGCCGAGCGACCCCCCGCTGTGCAGCAGCGTGTGCGGCGCGAACGAGGTGGCGGGCAGCGCGGCGCCGCCCTTGGAAGCCAGGACCGCGATGTCGAGCACCAGCAGGATCCCGATCTCGGCGATCATCAGGACGGCCAGCAGCCTGGCCCCGATGTCGATCGTGCGGTACCCGAGCAGCCCGGCAACGGCGACCCCGGCCGCCGCGTACAGCTCCCACGGCAGGTTGATCCCGGTCTGCTGCTGCACGACGAGCTGGCCGAAGTACCCGAGCCCGGCGACAAGCTCGACCGCCACCGCGTTATAGGCGATCACCGCGACCAGCGCGGCCGCCACGGCGGGCGGCCTGCCCAGGCCACGGGCCACGTACGGGTAGAAGCCTCCGGCGCTGGTGATGCGCCGGCTCATCGCCGCATAACCGACCGAGAAGCACAGCAGAATCACCCCGCACACCGCGAACGCCGCGGGCGTCGCCGCGCCCGCGCCCAGGACGAAGGCCAGCGGCACGATGCCGACCATGGATGCCAGCGGCGCCGCCGCGGCCACGACGAGGAAGACGATCTTGGGTGTGGTCAGGGTCCCGCGGAGGCTCCCGGCGGGAGCGGCCGCTCGGCTGTCGGTCATTGGGCCCCCTCGAGGCTGGGGTCGACAGTGCTCAACCGTAAGTAGGTCGAGTGTCCGTGTCAAGTGTCTAGGTCGATCGTCTGAGACACTTGCCTGGTATGGTAGCTGTGAAGCCGGACAGCCGATGAGAGGTGCCGATGGCGCGAGTCCCCGCACAGCAGCGCCGCCAGGAGCTGATCGATGCGGCCTTCACGGTCATGGCCAGGGACGGGGTGGCTGCCGCGTCGACCCGGGCGATCACCGCCCAGGCCAACGCGCCACTCAGCGCGTTCCACTACTGCTTCCGGTCCAAGCAGGAACTGCTGCAGGAACTGACCACGACCGTGGTGAACGACCTCGTCCGGGAGGCGCGCGAGGTCCTGCGGCCGGGCTCGAACCTGCGCGACGCGCTCCGCGACGGGCTGCGCCGGCTGTGGGAAACGGCGGCGCGCCACCCGGATCAGCAGCTGGTGCTGTACGAGCTGACCTGCCTGTCGCTGCGCGACCCGGCCCTGGCCGGAATGGGCAGATGGCAGTACGAGTGCTACTTCACGGAGGCCGCGCGCTACCTCGAGGACCTGGCCGCCGCCGCCGGCACGAAGTGGCGCCTGCCGATGCCCGTGCTCAGCCGGATGTTCATCACGTGCATCGACGGCGTCTGTCTCGGCTGGCTGGCCGACCGCAACGACGCCCAGGTGCTCGAGGCCCTCGACGGTTTTGCCGACCAGCTAGCCACCTTCGCCGAGCCCGCCAGTACCCCGGCCGCGCTTCCCGGCTAGCGCCAGCCCGGTCTCAGGCCAGCCCGTTGCGGGGTTAGCAGCGAGATCAGAAGCTGTCGAGAAAGGCCTTGACCTCGGGGCCAGCGACTTGAGCACCGTAGCCGGCGTTGACGACCAGGCAGGCTACTGCGACGTCCCTCGACGGCACGAAGGCGATAATCCAGCTGTTGGGCTGTCCTTGGCCGTTGATGTCGGCGGTGCCGGTTTTGGCGTAGACGCCCGCGCCGAACCCGATCGGTTCCGCCGTGCCGCTGGTGACCACGGCCCGCATCATCTGCTTCAGCCAGGTGTCGGTCGTGGCGGGAAGCGGCTTCGCAGTGACCAGCTTGCCTCCCGCTGCCAGGTAGGGCTGCCGGAACGTCCCGCTGGCGATCGTGGCAGCAACCGACGCCATGGCTAGAGGCGAGGCGGTCAGCGAACCTTCGCCGAACGCTTCCTGGGCCAGTTCGGAGCCAGACGCCGACGCCGGGGCGTTGAAGTAGGTGGCGGAAGCGCTGCCGATGCCGATGTCCCATGGCTGGTCCAGGCCGTAGTACTCCTTGGCTGTCCCGGCCAGGCGGCCGTTGGTCAGATGCTCCCACTGCGTGCTGAAAGCGTTGTTGCAGGACTGGGCGAAGTCAGTGATGAACGGTGTCGATGCCGGCTCGGATTCGCCCTGGTCGTTGTGGTAAGTGATCCCCTGAATCGTGAAAGCCTTCGGGCATGCAACGTCGCTTGCCGGGCTGAGCACTCCCTCGGTGAACAGCGCGGTCGACGTGAGGGTTTTCATCGTCGAGCCAGACGCCACCCGTGCAGTGAGAGCGAAATCGTTGAAGCCGGCGTTATTGGCGATGGCCAGGATCTTGCCGGTCGATGGCTGGATGACGACCATCGAGCTGTTGTTGTGCTGGCCGACCGCGGACCGGGCTGCCTGCTCCGCCGCCGCGTTGATCGTTGTGGCCAGTCCAGAGATGTTTCTCGGCTCGACCACGACCGCCTGGGTGTTGGCCACGGGCTTGCCCGCCGCGTCCTGGATCTCGACGTCAAGGCCGGGGAAGCCCTGCCCAGGAGGCGCGCCTTTCTCGAGGCCCGCGGCGACGTTGTCCAGCCCCGGGTCACCGTAACTGGTCAGATCGTTGCCGTCGGCGTCGGTGACCGAGGTGACGCGCGGGGCGACCGTGATGGCTTCGAGATGCGTGGACGCGGTGAGGTTGGGAGCCAGGTCCGCGGGTGCCCAGGCGACGTACCAGTACTGGGAACGCTTCGACTGGTAGGCGACCAGCGATGCGTGGTAGCGCCAGGTTCCGCTGACCACCGCGGCGCCGTCCGACGCGGTCACGTCGGCGCTGGCCGCGTAGCTGACCTTCTCCCGGGGGTCGGCCGAGCTCGACGGCATCGCCGTTGCCAGCCCGGCCGTACCGGTGAGCTTCCTGAGGCGCAGGTACCTCCGGAAAGCCGTGAGGGCAGCCCTGGCTTCAGCCGGGTGATCGGTGTAGTTCGCCGCCTGGCGAAGGTCATTCTTGTCCCAGGCGCGCAGGAACGCGCGAGCCGTCTGCTGCGCGTCCTGGCCAGGCGACGAGCCCGTCGGCAGATAACCAGTAGTCTGCGTAGTCCTGCCCGGCAACACCAACACCACGCTGATACCTATCGCCGCTGCCGCCGCGACAGCGATCAGCACATACGGAAGCTTCCGCCGCTTCCTCCCCCGCCTCCCGCGCCTGCCGCCCGGTGGCCGCTGCTCGACGGCCGGCTGGTGCTGCTCGACCGCCGGCGGATGCAGTGCGGCCGAGGGCTCCGGGCGGAACCACGAGTCCCACAGGTCGCCGTCATCCGAAGTGCCGCTCACGTCAGTGACCGTACCTCGGTTACCGACAAATCACCTGGAAAGCCGCCAGAGAAACACGCGGGCCGTCATCCGCCCGCCCGGGCGTGTAGCAAACCGTGCGGACGCGCGTGATACTCCCGTCGGCACACCGGAGTCCTTCGAGGGGCCTGAACGCGACGTCATGCGCCTCATCGCGCCAGCCAGGCGGGATGTGGCACCAGAGCAGGCGGGCG
>JASHQP010000440.1 GCA_030039095.1 Streptosporangiaceae bacterium | reverse complement strand
CGCGGGTTTCCGCGCTGAGCGGCAGGAAGGGTAGAGGCAGGCATGCAGACGGCAACATCCCCGGTTCGCGCGGCCCAGGCACGCCGGGCGGCGCGCGTGGGCCACGCGATCCGGTCGCCCCGGGCGCGCCGGCTTCGGCTCGGGCTGCTGTTCGTCAGCCCGTGGATCGTCGGCTACTGCGTGTTCTACCTCTACCCATTCCTGGCGAGCCTCTATTACAGCTTCACGCGCTTCACCGGGATCGGGAACCCGGTCTTCGTCGGGGCCAGCAACTACTCCGGGCTGCTGCACGACAGCATGTTCCACACCGCGGTCTTCAACACGCTCTACTACACGGCCATCGAGGTGCCGTTCTCCACGGCGGCGGCGCTCGGCCTGGCGCTGCTGCTGAACATGAAGGTGCGCGGCCAGGCGGTCTACCGGACGCTGTTCTACATCCCGTCGATCGTACCGGTCGTGGCCTCGTCGCTGATCTTCGTCTGGATCTTCCAGCCCTCGTTCGGCATCGTGAACGCGCTGCTGTCCGACGTGCACATCACGGGCCCGGCGTGGTTCTTCTCGATCACCTGGTCCAAGCCGACGTTCATCCTGCTCGGGCTCTGGGGTCTTGGCCAGCCCATGGTGATCTACCTGGCGGCGCTGCAGGGCGTGCCGAAAGAAATGTACGAGGTCGCCTCGCTGGAGGGAGCGGGGCCGTGGACGCGGCTGCGCCGGATAACGATCCCGATGATCAGCCCGGTGATCCTCTTCAACGTGGTCCTGTCGCTGGTGCTGTCCATCCAGTACTTCACCCAGGCCCAGGTGATCGAGAACCCGCCGGGCAGCCCGGGCACGTCAACGATGTTCTACGTCACCTACTACTACCAGCAGGCCTTTCAGGATCTGCACCTCGGATACGCCTCGGCGATGGCGTTCTTGATGTTCATCGGCGTCCTGATCATCACCGTCGTGCTGCTGCGGACATCGTCGCGGTGGGTCTACTACGAGAACGAGAACCGGTGACCGGCCGGACGCGCCGCGCGATCGGCGCCAGCGCCGGCAAGCACACCGTGCTGATCGTGCTGTCCGTGATGTTCGCGCTGCCGCTGGTGTGGATGGTCGGCACGTCGTTCAAGACCGCGCAGCAGGCGCTGCAGCTTCCGGTCGTGTGGTGGCCGCATCCGTTCGTGTGGAGCAACTACCCCGGGCTGTTCGCGGCGCTGCCGTACGTCCGGTTCTTCCTGAACACGTTCCTGTACGCCGGGATCACGATCGTGGGCGTCTGCGTCTCGAGCAGCCTGGTCGCCTACGGCTTTTCCCGGCTGCGCTGGCCCGGCCGGGACGCGGTCTTCTACGTGATGCTGATGACGCTGATCCTGCCGTTCGTCTGCACGCTGATCCCACTGTTCGTCATGTACAAGAGGTTCGGCTGGATCGGCTCGTACCTGCCGCTGGAGGTGCCCACGTTCTTCGGCAGCTCGGTCTTCAGCACGTTCCTGCTCCGGCAGTTCTTCATGACGATCCCGCAGTCGTACTCCGAAGCCGCGCGCATCGACGGGGCAAACGAGTTCTACATCTACAGCCGGATCATCCTGCCGCTCGCCAAGCCCGCCATGGCGGCCGTCGTCCTGTTCCAGTTCGTGTACTGCTGGAACGACTACCTGGGACCGCTCGTCTACATCAGCAACCAGAACTCCTACCCGCTGTCGCTGGGCCTGGCTCTGATCCTCGGCGACTACACGACGAACTGGGCGTGGGTCATGGCCGGCGCGACGGCGGCCACAGCCCCGATCGTGATCTTGTTCTTCCTCACCCAGCGCACGTTCATCCAGGGGATCACGCTCACCGGCACGAAGGGATGACGAGATGATCAGCGGCATCTTGGGAACCAGGGTCTTTGGGTGGCTCACCACCCTGTTCAACGCGCTGGCCCTCAACCTGGCGATGATCGTGGCGTCGCTGCCGCTGATCACCGCGCCGGCCGCGATCAGCGCGGCGTCGGCGGTGCTCGACCAGTGGCGCGAAGGGCAGGACCAGGTGGTCCGCCAGTTCATCGCCGAGTTCCGGGCCCGGTGGTCGGCGCGGGTGACGCTCGGGGCCGGCGTCCCGATGGCCGCCGTCGTGCTCGGCGCGGCCGAGGTCCGCTACTTCGCGCGGGAGGCGACCCTGGCCGGGCGGGCCGGGCTGGGCCTCGGCGCGGCGGCGCTGGTCATCACGCTCGCCGCACTCGGCTACGTGTTCCAGCTCAGCGCCGGGCAGCCCGGCCTGTCCCCGGTTGACCTGTGGTCGCGGTCGGCCCGGCTGGCGGTCAGGAACCTGCTGATCGCCGGGCCGCTGTCCGCGGCCCCGGTCGCCGGCCTGGTGGTCCTCACCGTGCGCGATCCATTCGTGCTGCTCCTCGGCCTTCCCATCTTCCTGCTGCATGCGCTGAAGCTGATTGCCCGTATCCCGGCTCGCCCATAGGGCCGGAACGCGACGCGCCCCGCCCGGGCAGCCACCGGACCGAGCCCGCCGCCCGCGCGATAAACTGCTTGCTGGCAGGCAATTAAACCCCCTGGCTGCGGACGATGGGAAGTGTGCGGTGGCCGCCGAAGAGGCTGGGCCGGCTCGGCCAGCGGGCAGGGGCACGTTCTCGTCACTGTCCTCGCGTAACTACCGGCTGTATTTCTTCGGCCAGGGGATCTCGGTCTGCGGCACCTGGATGCAGACGGTCGCCCAGTCGTTCCTGGTCCTGCAGCTGACGAACTCCGGCACGGCGCTCGGCCTGGCCACGGCGGCGCGCTTCGTGCCGATCTTCCTCTTCGGGCCGTGGGGCGGGCTCGTGGCCGACCGCCTCGACAAGCGGCGCCTGCTGTTCGTCACGCAGACGCTGTCGGGACTGCTCGCGCTGGCGTTCGGCATCCTGGTCGGGACGCACTCCATCCGGATGTGGATGGTGTACCTGCTGGCCGTCGCCCTGGGCTTCGTCAACGTCGTCGACAACCCCGCGCGCCAGACCCTGATCACCGAGATGGTGCCGCGGCCGCTGGTGCGCAACGCGGTGGCGCTGAACTCGGTGAGCATCAACATCGCCCGGATCTTCGGGGCGTCGCTCGGCGGGATCATCGCGTCGGTTCTGGGGCTTGCGCTGTGCTTCGACCTGAACGCGGCCTCGTTCGGTGCGGTCATCCTCAGCCTCGCGCTGATGTCACCGGCGCAGATGTTCCCCGGTGAGCGCGAGACCCGCGAGAAGGGCCAGATCCGCGCCGGGCTGAGCTACGTCCGATCCGAGCCCGAACTGCTCATCCCGCTGCTGATGGTGGCGATCATCGGCGCGCTGGCCTGGGAGTTTCCGATCAGCCTGCCGCTGGTTGCCCGGTCCACGTTCCACGGCGGCGCGGGGACCTACGGCGTGATGACCGCGGTGATGGGTGCCGGGGCCGTCGTCGGCGGGCTGATCACGGCGTCGCGCAAGGGGGTGCGCCGGCGCGGCCTGGCGCTCGCCGCGATCGGGTGGGGTGTGGCCATAACTGCGGCGGCGCTCGCCCCTGATCTGCCGCTGGAGTACGTCGCGCTCGTGTTCGTCGGGTACGGCAGCATCTCGTTCAATGCCCTGGCCAAGACCGCGCTGCAGCTGTCGTCGGCATCCGCGATGCGCGGCCGGGTCATGGCGCTGTGGGCCGTCGCCTGGATGGGCTCGACCCCGATCGGCGGGCCGATCGTCGGCTTCGCCGGGCAGGAACTCGGGGCTCGCTGGGCGCTGATCATCGGCGGCGTGCCGACGCTCGCCGTGGGCCTGGCGACCCTGCCGGTTCTCGCACAAGTCGACCGGAGGCGCGCCGAGCGGCGCCTCCGGTCGACCGGGGCCGATCCGGCCCTCAACTCATAGGCTCGCCTGCCCGGGCGCGGCGTCCTGGGCGGGCACCGGGACGAGAGCCGGGGCGGCGTCCGCATCCGCGGCGGTGACCGCCGGGACCTCGCTGACCGCCGCGGGGCTGCCGGCGCCCTCGGTCATCGGGGCGTCCCACAGTTCCTGCATCCGGCGCCGGGACGGCAGCAGCGCGATGGCAACGAGCGCGGCGACCCCGAACAGGGTGGCCGACACCGTGAACGCCACGGTGTAGCCGTGCACGGCGGCGGCCGCCGGGGCCAGCGCCCCCGTGTGGTGCGCGGCCAGATAGGCGGACGTCGCGGTGAGCGCCAGCGTGCTCAGCGCGGCCGTGCCGATCGAGCCGCCCACCTGCTGCATGGTGTTGACCAGGGCCGAGGCAACGCCGGAGTCCCGGCGGGCTACGCCCGTGGTGGCGGTGTTGATCGCCGGGGCGAAGATCATGCCGAAGCCCAGCCCCAGGGCCAGCAGCGCCGGCAGGATGCTGCTGACGTAGCTGGAGGTCACGGTGATCTGGGTCAGGTAGGCCATCGCGCCGCCGCCCAGCACGGTGCCGGTCACCACGAGCGCTCGCGGCCCGACCCGCGGGAGCAGCAGGATGCTCGAGCTGTTCGAGGCGAGCAGGATGCAGGCGATCATCGGCAGGAAGGCCAGGCCACTGGTCACCGGGCTGTAGCCCTTGATCTGCTGCAGGTAGTAGGTGAGGAACAGGAACACGCCGAACACCGCGATCCCGGTCAGCCCGACCGAGATGTAGGAGCCGCCGCGGGCCCGGTTCGTGATCACCCGCAGTGGCAGCAGCGGGTGGCTGACCTGGCGCTCCGCGAGCACGAACGCCGCGAGCAGGGCCACGCCGGCGACGAGCGAGCCGACGGTCAGGGCGGCGGTCCAGCCGGCGAGTTCTGCGTGCGAGAAGCCGTAGACGATCGCGAACAGCCCGGCCGAGGCGAGCACGGTGCCCAGCCAGTCCATCTTCGGCCGGTCAGCGGGCGGGTTGCTCCGCATGTAGGTCAGCGCACCGGCCACGGCGATCGCGGCGAAAACCAGGTTGACGTACAGCGTCCAGCGCCAGGAGAAGTACTGGGTGAGGACGCCGCCGAGGATCAGGCCCACGGCGCCGCCGCCGCCGGCGACGGACCCGAAGACGCCGAACGCCCGCCCGCGCTCACGCGGGTCGCGGAAGGTGCTGACCAGGGTGCCCAGCGCCGACGGCGCGAGGATGGCGCCGAAGATGCCCTGCAGCGCCCGGGCGGTCACCAGCATCTCGAACGACACGGCGGCGCCGCCGAGCGCGGAGGACAGGGCGAACCCGACCAGCCCGGTGATGAAGACGCGCTTGCGGCTGAACATGTCGCCGAGCCGGCCGCCGAGCAGCAGCAGGCTGCCGAATGCCAGGGCGTACGCGGTCACCACCCACTGCCGGTCGCTGTTCGGGAAGCCGAGGGCGTGCTGGGCCGACGGCAGGGCGATGTTCACGATCGTGGCGTCCAGCACGACCATGAGCTGGGCGATCGCCACGATGACCAGGATCAGCCAGCGGTGGTCGCTGCCAGCGGAACGCCGGGCGCCGGTGACGGATGTTACTGATGACATTGAGAGCTGACCCCCATCGGAGAGGTGTGGATTGTGTGGGTGGTGTCCGGCGGTCACGCGGGCACCGCCCGCTTGTCCGGCGCTTCGCCGAGCTTCCTGGCCGCCTCGTCCAGGCTGTCGAGCAGGCGCAGCAGCGTCGCCCGGTCCTCCTCGCTCAGCGCGCCGAAGATCTGGGTGAGCGCGCGCTCCCGGGTGGCGTTCGCCACGCCGAGGCAGGCCTCGCCCGCCTCGGTGATCGCCACGAGCTTGGCCCGGCGGTCGGTAGGGTCCGGCCGGCGTTCGGCCAGGCCGGTGCGCTCCAGCCCGTCGACGATGTCGGTGATCGAGTGGGGAGACAGCCCGAAGTCGGTCGCCAGCGAGTTCTGCCTGGCCGGCCCCTGCTCGTGCAGGCGCCGCAGCACCTTGGCGCGGGCGATGGACAGGCCGCACCCGCTCATCTCGTCGCTGACCGCCCGGAACATCCGGTGGTGAACGGCGAGGTACCGCTCGCCGAGCTGCTCAACCGTGATCATTGCTGCCTCTGACATCTTCTGCGGGTCCGCCAGGACCCTCTGCCGCTCCGTCCTTGATGGACGTCACGTTGATGACCGACATAATGAGGAACCTCACGGATTTATTCCGCGCCCGCCAAACAATCTCGCGGGCCGGCCGGCGGCGCCGAGACAGGCTCCTGGGACGAGTTCGCCGCCAGTGGGGAGCTGATCGGCTCGCAGGAGTGAACGACGCGGCGGACATGGTGAAGAGCCGATTTTAGGAACGCTTAACACTGGTCTGAAGAAAACCGCGCTTGTGTGCAGCGCCGGGCTTGGCCAGGCTAGAGGCGTGAGAACGTGCGGGTTGGTTGTGGCTGCCCGTTAATGTCATCGGCCAATAACGAAACCGCGGGCCGAAGGCAGAAAATATGCCACTACTGAAAGCAGGGTAATGAAAGCGAGATCCCGCGCGATCGCCTCTCGTCGTCTTCTTGGCACCCACTTTCTGGATGGCGCGGCAGAACTTCCCCTTTCCGGGCGGCAAGCTGACCTGGAACTCCGGCTCGATGGCGCGGCTCACGGCCTGATCGACACGACGCACTTCGATGTGACCCGGTTCCCCCCGCCCGACTGGGCGCTGCCGGCGTTCGTCGGCGCCGCGGAGTCCGGGGCGGCCGCGTACACCGCGTACCGGGGCGGGCCCGACGTACGAGCCCGGTGCGCCGATGCGATCTCCGCACTGCTGGCCGTCGACGTTGACCCCGAGCGGAACCTGATCCTGACGACCGGCACCCAGGGTGGTCTGTTCGCGGTGCTGAGCGCGCTCGTCGACGCCGGGGACCGGGTGGCGCTCACCGATCCGGAATACCTGTTTGCCGAGCGGATCCTGCGTTTTCTCGGTGCCGAGGTGATCCGCGTACCCCTGAATGGCGGCGCTGATCCGGGGGTAGACCTGCAGCGGCTCGAGGACGCTGCCATCGGCGGGATCCGGCTTTTCCTGACGTCCAATCCGAACAACCCGACCGGCGCCGTCTACAGCAGCGAGACGGTCAAGGGAATTGCCCGGCTGGCCGCCACGCACGACTTCCTGGTGGTCGTGGACGAGCTTTACTGCCGGCTCGTCTACGACGAGACCCCTTTCACCCATCTCGCCAGCGAACCCGAAATGAACAGCCGGACGGTGACGCTGCTGGGCGGATCCAAGACCGAGTCGCTCACGGGTTACCGGGTCGGCGCGGTCGTCGCCGATCCCGAGATCATCGACGCCGTCGAACAGGTCATCGCCTTCAGCGCGCTGAGGGCACCGGCTTATTCACAGCATGTCCTTACCGGATGGCTGCAGGAGGACGATGACTTCGTTGCCGAACGGGTGCGGCAACTGCGGATGTTGCAGCAGCACGCGACGGAGCGGCTGCGCAGCGTCCCCGGTCTGTCGGTCGACCCGGGAGCCGGCACCGCGTACCTGTGGCCCGATGTTTCCGGGCTGGGACTGACGTCGCTGGACGCCGGGCGGCTGTTCTACGACGCCGGCGTCGTCGTGAGCCCCGGGTACCAGTTCGGCCCGGCAGGAAAGACCAGGTTCCGGATGTGCTTCGCGCAGGGCGAAGCCCGGCTGGACGCGGCGCTCGACCGCATCATCGCCGCGCTGACCGGCACACCGAACCGAGGCGACCCGGGCCTGACCGAGGCAACCGGGCCTGACCGCGAGTAAGGAGCGCATGTCGTGAAGCAGATGGATGACAGGGTGGTGTTCCTGACCGGCGCGGCCGAGGGCCTCGGCCGCGAGGTGGCCAGGGAACTGGCGAAGGCCGGGAAGCGCCTGGCCCTGTTCGACGTGCAGGCGGAAAAGCTCCAGGCGGTGACCGATGAGCTAGCGTCGGTCACCGAGGTCGTGCCGCTGGTCGTCGATCTCGCTGACGCCGAGGCCACGCAGCAGGCCGTTGACGAGGCGATGGAGCACTACGGCACGCCCCGTGCGCTCATCCACGATGCCGCGGTGCTCAAGGAGGTGGCCATGTCCGATGTCACCTTCGAGAACTGGCGGCGGGAGGTCAACATCATCCTTCAGGCCGCGTTCATTCTGTCGAAGGCCGTGTGGCCCGGGATGACCGAGGCACACAGGGGAAGCATCCTGTACGTATCCTCGGGCTCGGCGCTCGGCGGGTTCGTGAAGGAGACGGCGTATACGCCCGGCAAGCATGGCCAGGAGGGCCTCATGCGGGTCCTGGCCCTCGAAGGGCGGGAATTCAACATCGCGGTCAACACCATTACGACCGGCAAGGGGATCGATACGCCCATGTCCGCCGGGCATTACACCCCCGAAATGTGGGTCGGCGCGGTACACCCGTCCCGGCTCGCGCCGGCGTTCGCGTTCCTTGCCGGCATAGACGCGGACTTCGCGACCGGGCAGCGGTTCAACGCCTTCCAGATGTCGGAAGCGATGCGGTCCGTCGTCGCATGAGCGCCGATATCAGGGTCCTGGTCTGCTCGTTTCTCGAGAAGGAGCAGGTGGCCCGCATCGCGGCCCATCCCGGCGTCGAGCTCAGCTACCGGCCGGACCTGCTGCCGCAGCCGCGCTACCCGTGCGACCATCACGGCCCGCCCCCGGCGCTGACCGCGGCGGAACGGGCCGAGTGGGCCAGTCTCCTGCGCCAGGCCGACGTGTGCTTCGACTTCGACTGGGAGGAGCCCGCCGAGATGCCGGCCCGCGCCCCGCGCGTCCGGTGGCTCCAGGCAACGAGTTCCGGGATCGGCCAGTTCATGGGGCGAACCGGCCTGGCGGGCTGGGACGCGGTGGTCACGACCGCGGCCGGCATTCACGCCCGGCCGCTCACCGAGTGGGCGCTGACCGGCGTGCTGTACTTCGTGAAGGACGTGCCCGATCTGGAGGCCCGGCGGGCCGCCCATCGATGGGAGCGGATGGCGATGGGCGGGCTCGCCGGCCGGCGGGCCCTCGTGGCCGGCCTCGGCCACGTCGGGCGCGCCGTGGCCGAGGCCCTGGGCGGGATGGGAGTCGAGGTGTGGGGCATGCGGCGCGAGGGGGGCAGCGATCAGATCGCCGGCATCTCCCGCACAGGCACAGCCGCCGACCTGCAAGAACTGCTGCATTCCTGCGACATCCTGGTGCTGACGTGCCCGCTCACGCCGGAGACGTTCCGGCTCGTCGGGGCGGCGGAACTCGCCGCGCTCGGATCCGACGGCATCCTGGTCAACATCGCGCGTGGCGCCATCGTCGACGAGCCCGCACTGATCGATGCCCTGAGAGAGCGGGCCATCCGCGGTGCCGTGCTCGACGTCGCGGAGTCCGAGCCGCTGGCGGCCGACTCACCGCTGTGGGACCTCGGCAACGTCCTGATCAGCCCGCACTCAGCATCGACGCTCGCGACCGAGAACGTGGCTCTGGTCGACCTCTTCCTCCGCAACCTGGAACTCTTCCAGGCGGGCAAGCCGCTGATAAACCGTTACGACCCGGCACGGGGCTACTGAGCGGCCGCTCCGGGGCCAAGGCCGGCTGCGGTACGTGGACGGCTGCGCCCGGGCGCGCACCGTTGAGGTCGAGGGCCTCGGAGAAGGACTCCTCGAGGGCCAGGACCGCCGCCTGCAGCGCCGGGCGTGTTCCGGTGGCGGCCCGCCAGACCGCGTAGACCTGGCGGGTGGGCGCCGGGTCCACCGGCAGCACCCGGACGGTTTCCGGCACGACCCCGCGGCCCATCCGCGGCACGAGCGCGACGCCGAGGCCCGCGCCCACCATTGCGATCTGGCTCGCATACTCCGCGACGCCGTGCCCGAACAGGCGGGTGCCCGTGAACGCCTGAATGAGCAGGTCGTGGGCTACCGAACCGGGCTCGTACAGCCAGACCTCGCTGCAGAGCTCGGCCATCACTACCGATCGGCGGCCGGCCAGGTGGTGGTTGACATGCACCAGTACATCGGAAATGTCATTGCCGAGGTGGCGCGCGTTCATGCCTGCGGACAGGACGAGCGGCATCTCGAGCCAGTCGTGCACGACGGCGATGTCGACGGATCCGTCCTCCACGAGGGCCATCGCGTGATGCGAATCGGCCTCGACCAGATGGCACCTCAGGCGCGGCCAGTCGGACCGCAGCCGGCGCAGAGCCGGGGGCACGACCCCGCGCGTGGCCGTCGCGAACGCTGCCAGCGTCAGCGTCCCGGCAACCGTCTTCCGCTCGTTCTCGAGCTGCAGCTGCATCTGCTCGATCTCGGCGAGGATACGGCCAGCGGCCTCGGCTACTACCCGCCCGGCCGGCGAGAGCGTCGCCACGCGTCCGTTCTGCTCGACGAGCACCTGACGAACGTCTCGTTCCAGCTTCGAGATCTGCTGCGAGATGGCCGAGGGGGTGTATCCCAGGGCCCGCGCAGCCGCGGTCATCGATCCCTCGGAGGCCAGGCTAGCGATTGCTTGCAGACCGGAGATGCTAACCGTCACGTCGTTGTTATCTCCCTGGAATTCGAGCGTTATATAAAGGCCCTCTTGTCAGCCAGTTACGGCAGCCATCACGGGATGGTTAGCCGCCTGCGACCCTGTACGCCGACATGACCGAGGCGGGTGCTGACAGGATAGGCGCTGAGCTGGGCGCCGGGAAGTCGCTGAGCTGCCGAAAAGTGTTGCAGTCATGTTTCGCAGGCCCGGCCGTGCCAAGCCGGCCGGTGAGAAATTCTCTCCCCTCCCGCGCCAGGCCCGGCGAGCGGTGCGCGCTGACGATCGCCGCGCAGCTCGGCGGGCGGGCTTCCGGCCATGTCGGCCTCCGCAGCATCGTGCCTGCTGAGAGCCCATGCGCGCCGGGAAGATCGGGCCGACAGACGTGGCCATGGCGGCCGCAAAGACGAGGCGGCGGCGCCAGGGCAACGAACGGCGCCGCGGCGGCTAGTTAGCCGCGATAGGCATGGTGCTTTTAGCGAAGCTTAACGGTACCGTCAACACATTGGCGCCTTGTCGGTTCACGATGCCAATGCGAGAATCTAGCGTTATGGGACGCTATTCGAGCGATCCCTGTCCCGGGCCAGGGAATTGGAGGCAAGGGAGCGCTCGGGATCTGCGCATATGGTGATCAGCGCCTGTGCCAAAGGCGGTGCAGGGCTCGTGCAGATGCCATGCCCAAATCTTTGGCACCCATTTAGCATTCGGCTTTGACGACGAGCCGCTGTTCGAGCTCGAGTCCCCGCTGCACGAAGCTAGCGCAAGTGCCAGGGCGGTAACGGCGACGAGGGCCGCACACAGCTTCACGCTGAAGCACAACATCCACTGGTCGGACGGCAAGCTGCTCACCAACTGCGATGTCGAGCTGTGAAGGAGTTAGGACCTCACGACCAAGGGCGCGCACGCGGTCTGGAGCTTCCTGTCCGCGCAGAACGCCAGGCAGTCAACGTACGCGACCAACCAGCTGTGGGCCGTGGTCGATGGTCCGTGGAAGGTGACCGGATACCGGCAGCGGCGGAACTGTCACGTTCTCGGCGAACGACTCGTACTTCGCGGGCAAACCGCACCTGTCAAAGTTCGAGGAACCGCCGTTTACGAATGTGTTGGTAAAGGACGAGGGACTACGTCCAGGCGGCGATCGCCGGAGGCGCACGCAGCGTACGGATCGTGTTCCGGCACGTCATCCCGAACGTCATCGGCACGATCGTGGTGCTTACCACGTTTTCGGTAGCCGATTCGATCCTCCTGCTCGCCGCGCTGTCCTACCTCGGGCTCGGCCCGCCGCCCCCGGCGGCGAACTGGGGAAGCATGCTGACCAACGGCCTCAACTACGTGTACGTCGGGGACTGGTGGCTCATCTACCCGGCGGGCGTCTGCATCGTGCTGACGGTGGTCGCCTTCAACTTCATCGGCGACGCGCTGCGGGATGCGCTCGAGGTGCACCTGCAGCGGCGTTAACCCTGGGTTAGCCCGCGCGCGAGGTGACCGTCCGTCCGCCCAGCCTGTATGCCCTCATTTGAGGCGGCCCGTCCCGGCGCGCGGCCGCCGGCGGGCCAGCGTCTACGTCACTTTGAGTAGCCAGGGCTAACCCCCCTGTCTGACCCGGGGCGGCCGAAGCGATGTCACAGTCGGTGTCGAGGCCAAGCAAGGCCATACGACACGCGGGCGTTCGCTCGCCGGCCAGCCAGGGGGTAAGCCGTGGCCGAATCCGTACTCTCGCTCGCCGTGAACGGGCGGGAGCACCACCTGAACGGCAAGCTGAGCCCGTTCCGGGTGCCCCGCCATGCCGCGGGGCCCGGCGACGGGGACCACAGTGTGCTGCCATCGATTGCGATCGTGGGGCTTGGCTACGTCGGATTGCCGACCGCGGCCGCCCTGCACGGCGAGTGCGAGCGGATCATCGGGATCGACATCAGCGAGCAGCGGCTGGCCGAGATCGCCGCGCTGGAGGCGGACCTGGCCGAGCCGGACCAGATGCGCCTGAAGGAAGCGCTGGCCGAAGGCACCCTGGAACTGACCACGCAGCCGTCCGCGGTCGCCGCGGCCGACGCGGTCATCATCTGCGTGCCCACGCCGGTGGACGCCGAGCAGGTGCCCGACCTGGCGGCGCTGCGCGGCGCGTGCGCCGCCGTCGTCGCGCACGCGCGCCCCGGCCAGGTGATCATCCTGACGTCGACCACGTACGTCGGCACGACCAGCGAGCTGCTCACGGAGCCGCTCGCCAAACGAGGCCTGGTGGCCGGGACCAACGTCCACGTCGCGTTCAGTCCAGAACGTATAGATCCGGGTAATCCGGATCACCTGCAGCACGAGACGCCCCGGGTTGTCGGCGGGGCCACCGCGGCGTGCACCACCCGGGCCGCCGCGGTCATCGGCCGGCTGACCGACGCGGTGTACCTGGTCAGCTCCGCAGAGGCGGCCGAGGCGACGAAGCTCTACGAGAACATCTTCCGCGCGGTCTCGCTGGCGCTCGCCAACGAGTTCGCCGACGCATGCGGGGTCCTGCGCCTCGACCCGATCGAGGTCACGCTGGCCGCCGCCACCAAGCCGTACGGCTTCCTCGGCGTGTTCCCCGGGCCCGGCGTGGGCGGTCACTGCATCCCCTGCGACCCGCACTACCTGCTGTGGCAGCTGGGCCGGGACGGCCGCACGTCGCCGCTGATCGAGCAGGCCATGCGGTCGATCACGGTGCGGCCGGACCAGGTCGTGCGGCGCGCGGCCGAGGTGCTCGCGGCCGACGGCCGGGAGCTCGCCGGGTCACGCGTCATCGTGATCGGCGCCAGCTACAAGGCGGGGGTGCGCGACCTGAGGGAATCCCCGGCGCTGGCGATCATCGCCGGGCTGGCGCGCGGCGGGGCCGACGTCTCGTACCACGACCCGCTGATCACGGAACTGCGGCTGCCCGGCGGCCGGCAGATGCGGGCGGTGGCGGATCCGCAGGGCGCGGACTGGGATCTGGCGATCGTGCACACGCACCAGCCGGAAGCGGACTACTCGTGGGTCGGCGACTGCCCGCGGGTGCTGGACGCCACCTACCAGTTCGACGCCGCGCCGCACCGGACGGTGCTCTGAGGAAGGATGACCATGAAAGTCCTGCACGTGATCACGGGTCTTGGGGTCGGGGGCGCCGAACTCCAGCTCCGCTCCATGCTGCAGCACACCCGGCACGACGCCGAGGTGGTGACGCTCTACAACCCCGGACCGGTCGCGGACATGATCCGGGCGGACGGACGGCAGGTGCGCAGCCTGGGAATGACCAGCAACACCCAAATTTCCACCTTGAACGCGCTGCGTAGGCTGATCGCCGACGGACGGTACGACGTGGTGCACGCGCACCTGTACCGGTCGCAGATCTACGGCCGGCCCGCCGCGTGGCTGGCCGGGGTGCCGGTCATCGTGAGCACCGAGCACTCGATCGGGGAGACGCACCTGGAACGCCGGAAGATGACGGCGGGCGTGCGGGCCCTGTACCTCGCGACCGAGATGATGTCGGACATGACGGTCGCGGTGTCCGGCGCCGTGCGCGAACGGCTCGTCCGGTGGGGGCTGCGGCCGCGGAAGGTCGCGGTCATTCCCAACGGGGTGGACCTCACCAGGGTTGAGTTCGACCGGACCGGACGCGAGAAGGTGCGCGCCGAGTTCGGGATCGCGCCGTCCGACTACGTGATCGGCGTGCTAGGCCGGCTCGACCCCACCAAGCAGTTCGGCATGGTCATCGAGGCGGCCGCGCCGCTGCTCGGCGACGGCAGGCGGCTGCTGATCGTCGGCAAGGGAGACGAGCGCGCGCACCTGGAAGAGGTGGCGCGGCGCTGCGGCGTGGCCAACCGGGTGATCTTCGCCGGCGAGCGGCACGACGTCGCCGCGATGCTGTCGGCGATGGACCTGTTCGTGGCCTCCTCCAGGCAGGAGACGTTCGGGCTGTCCGTGCTCGAGGCCCTGGCCAACGGCTTGCCGGTGCTGTACACCACGTGCCCGGCGCTGGACGGCCTCGACGTGAGCCGGGCTAGGAAGGTCCCGTCGAGCGCGGGCGGCCTGCGCGACGCCATGCTGGGGGAACTCGCCGCGGGCCTGCGCGGCGACCGGGCGACCGAGCCGGCCGTCGAGAAGGAATACGGCATCCAGGCCGTGACCTCCCGCATCGATGACCTGTACGAGCAGCTTGCGTACAAGACCGCGTGGCGCACCCGGATTCGGGGCCGTCGCCACCGTGCGGAGCGGCGGGCTGCCGGCACGGCCGCCGCACGGGGGTGACGTGATGCGGATGTTCGTGACCGGGGCCGCTGGGTTCATCGGCTCGCACCTGTGCCAGGCCCTGGTGCACCGGGGTCACGAGGTGGTCGGGCTCGACGACCTGAGCACCGGGCGGCTGGAGAACCTCAGCGCCTTCGGCGGCGATCCGCGGTTCCGGCTCGTCCGGGGCTCGGTGCTGGACCGGGCGGCGGTGGACGAGCTCGCTGACGGCGCCGACTGGGTGTTCCACATGGCCGCGGCCGTCGGCACGTTCGTGATCAGGGACCGGACGCTGGACAGCATGCGCACGAACCTGCACGGCACCGAGAACGTGGTGGCCGCCGCGCACCGCAACCATGCCCGGCTGCTGCTGGCCTCGACCAGCGAGATCTACGGGAAGAACGACAAGATCGGGCTGAGCGAGGACGACGACCGGGTGGTCGGGTCGCCGCTGATGTCGCGCTGGAGCTACGCCGAGGCCAAGGCGATCGACGAGAGCCTGGTCGAGGCGTACGTACGCCAGCGCGGCCTGCGCGCCACGATCGCCCGGCTGTTCAACACCGTCGGGCCGCGGCAGACCGGCCGGTACGGCATGGTTCTCCCGCGCTTTGTGCGGCAGGCGCTGCGGGGTGAGCCGCTGACCGTGTTCGGCACCGGCAAGCAGGTGCGCTGCTTCTGCCACGTGCTCGACGTGGTGCCGGCCCTGATCAGGCTCGTCGCCGCCGAGAGCGCGTGCGGCAAGGCTGTCAACTTCGGCAGCAGCGAGCAGGTGTCGATCGAGGAGCTCGCCCGGCGGGTGATCGCGGCCACCGGTTCCGCCAGCACGATCGAGAGCATCTCCTACCAGGAGGCCTACGGAGCGGGCTACGAGGACATGCAGCGCCGTGTCCCGGACTGCACGCTGGCCAGGAACCTGGTCAGCGTGCAGTC
>JASHQP010000439.1 GCA_030039095.1 Streptosporangiaceae bacterium | reverse complement strand
GACGTGATCGTCACCTTGTCGGCGTACGACAGGTCGCCGTTGAGCAGGTGGAACAGCGGCGCCAGGGCCTCGACCTCGCCGACGGCGTTGTAGGCGTTCCACTGGGACTCGCTGTAGGTGCTCGACGCGACCGTCGAGCCGCCGGCGAGCGTGTACGTCGCCCCGGCGCCCGGCGTGCCCAGGTCCCCGAAGCTGGTGAACGCGAACGGGAACCGTCCCCGTCCTGCGCTCGTGAACTCGCTGGTGAACGTCACCGCCGGGGTGGCGGCGTCACGGACAACGTAGGAGTAGCTGGTCGCCGGGCGCAGTCCGCGCAACGGCACGTGGTAGGCGTAGACGGTCTCGCCGCTCAGCCCGTCGGTGTAGGAGGCGCGGTCGGCCTCGAAGATGTGCTGGCCGCCGGCCGGCGGGTCCACTAGGACCTGCGGGGCCTTCTGCGGCGACCGCGATATCCAGGACACCGTCATCTCGCTGGCGGGGTCCGCGCCCCAGGTGAGGTGGATCTGCTCCGGCACGGTCCCCGACCCGAGCCCTCCGGCCGCGCTGACCGCGGCGGCCGAGTAGCCCTCCGGCCATGCGATGGAGGCGGCGACGGTGGCGACCCCGGCGCCGGCGGATGCCAGCATGAAGTCACGGCGGGACAGGCGGCAGGGGGCATCTGCTCCAGGCTCAGGCATGCGCTCAACCATCAGCCTGGCCGGTGAACGGCAGCTTTCGGCCATGCGTAGGAAAGGCTTCGAACGCGCCAAAACTCATGCGCACCTGCCCACCGGCCCGACCTGCACAGGACTGTGCTGCTGCCGGGGCTGTGCTGCTGCGGTCACTTCCGCCGGTACAGCAGCACGGTCAGCGGCGCGAAGAGCGCGATGAGCACCCCGGCCGCCGCCACGGCCCAGAGCACCTGCGGTGTGGCGGCGGTGCCGGCCATCAGCGCTCGCGTGGCGGTGACCAGGTGGCTGACCGGGTTGACGTCGCTTACCTCGCGCAGCCAGCCGGGCATGGTAGCGGGGTCTACGAAGATGTTGCTGATGAATGTGACCGGGAAAAGGATCACGAAGCCCGCGCTCATCACGGCATTCGGCGAGCGGAGGACCAGGCCTAGCGTGATCCAGGCCCACGACAGGGCTGAGGCGAACAGCAGGACGAGCCCGATCGCGGCGAGCACGCCGGCGCTGCCTGCGGAGTTCTTCAGCTCACCGCTGGTCCCCGCGGCGATCACCCGGCCATGGTCGATCACCGCGATCCGGTCAGCCAACTTATCGGCCTCGTCGAGGTACTGGGTGGTGAGCAGCACAGTCGTCCCGTCCGCCACGATGCAGCGCAGGATGTCCCACAGCGCGCTGCGGCTGCGGGGGCCCAGGCCGGTGGTCGGCTCATCGAGGATGCGAATGGGGTGCGAATAAGGAGACGCACCTGATGAGCATGATGGCAACAGCAAGCAGCATCACTCTTGAAAGGCCCCCATGGGCAGCCTTTCCCGTCCTTTGCGTCCTTGTCAGCGTTGTCGAACTGTGAGCAGGGGGTTGTCATGGGGCAATCCGTGAGTTAGGCGTCCCGTTTTTGCATCAGGAATCCGGCGGTCAACAGACCGATCGCGGGCCAGGCGACGACGACGGCCAGAGAGAGGGGCGGGGAGAGCAGGCCGGTGTGGGAGTGCTCGGAGACGAGCTGGTAGGAGGCCATGAGCAGGGTGAACTTGCCGATGGCGTCGTTCCAGGGGTGCGGAAGGCTCAGGACGACCAGCGGTAGATAGATCAGGGCGGGCAGTGCGGCGATCGCTGCGGCGGTGTGGCGGATGATGGCGCCGAGCGCGAGGCCGAGCATCGCGATGGCGAACAGGCAGAAACCGGCGGCAAGCAGCTCGCCGGGCACACCCGGATGGGAGAGTGAGATAGCGCCGTGGTGGCCGGCGAGGATCGCCTGGCTGAGCAGGAAGGAGGCGAACGCAAGGGCCTCGCCGAAGACGAGCGCGATGACGCCGATCACGGTCGCCTTGGCGGTCAGTACCGTGAGGCGTTGCGGGACGGCGGCGAAAGTGGTGCGAATCTGGCCGCTCGTGTACTCGCTGGTGAGGCTGAGCACGCCGAGGATGCCGACCGCGAGCACCGGGTACTCCAGCCAGGCCGTAAAGACCGATGCCACCGGGTCACCGATCGGAGACTGGCTGCTCGACCGTTCAGAGACGGCGACGATCGCGCTGCCACCGATCGCGGTCACTGCGGCGACGAGCAGCAGCCAGAACGTCGATCGGACCGACCTGATCTTGGTCCACTCCGAGGCGATCACGTCGGCGACGCACGTGGTGACCGGCGGGATCGGCGCGGTGTCGAGGACAGCCATCAGGAAGCCACCGTTTCTTTGCCGGTGGGGGCGCCTGCTGGGTAGTCCACGCTTGCTTCGGTGAGGTCGAGGTAAGCCTGTTCAAGAGTCGCGTGTCTCGGGGTCAGCTCGTGGACAGGGATCGCGTGTTCGGCGGCGAGGTCGGCGATCGTCGGCGCGTTCACGCCGGTCACCGCAAGCCCGTGGTCGCCGTCCGGGGTGATCGTGGCGCCGTGGCCGCTCAGAAGGGTGATGAGCGCGTCGGCTTGCGGGGAGCGGACCAGCACATCGGCGCGGGCGTTGGCATCAATGAAATCCTCGACGGAAGTGTCGGCAAGGAGTCGGCCGCGGCCAATGATGATGAGATGGTCGGCGGTGAGCGCCATCTCGCTCATCAGGTGGCTGGAGACGAACACCGTCCGCCCCTGCGCGGCCAGGGTCTTGAACAGCTCGCGAATCCAGTGGACACCCTCGGGGTCAAGGCCGTTGACCGGCTCGTCGCAGATAAGGATCGGTGGGTCGCCGAGCAGCGCGAGCGCGATTCCGAGGCGCTGCTTCATCCCGAGTGAGAAGGTCCCGACCGGCCGTTGCGCGACGCTCTCCACGCCGGTCAGGTCGAGAACTTCACGCACACGGCGCTTGTCGATCCCGTTGCTCTGCGCAACGGACCACAGGTGTTGCCAGCCGCTGCGGCCTGGGTGGATGGCGTTGGCGTCAAGCAGCGATCCGACCTGACACAAAGGTCGGACGATCTGGCCGTAACCGCGGCCACCGATCAGAGCGCGCCCTGCGGTCGGGGCGTCGAGCCCGAGGATCACGCGCATGGTGGTTGACTTCCCTGCGCCGTTCGGCCCGAGGAATCCCGTTACCCGCCCCGGCTGCACGGTGAAGCCCAGCTCGTCCAGGGCGGTGAGCGATCCGAACCGCTTGGTCAGCCCTTCGACCTCGATCACGCCCGGCAGGCGCTTACCGGCTGTCACGGGAAACGAGTGGGCGGGTCGGTTCCTGGCTTGCGTCGGGTGAGGTTCGCGCGTGGCGGGGTAGCGGGCTTTGCCGATGCTCAGGTAGACGATCCCGCCAACCGGGATCGAGATCAGGCAGATGACCGACCACGCCCACTTCGGCAGGTAGCGCACTGCCTCGGCCCGGTAGAGGTCGATCTGGCAGAACGCCTCAAAGCAGACCGCCACCACAACCACGGACAGCGCCCCGGCGTTCATGGGCGCTCGGGCAGGCCCAGCCGGGCGGCGACGGCCTCGGGGTCGGCGCAGCCCACGATCCACTCATCGAACGCGGTCCCGTCAAGCTCGATCCGCAGTCCGCGGGGGGTGTCGTGGTGGACAGCCACGAACCGCCGCCGGGTCGCGCCCTGGACGATGCCGACCTCGACCACGCCGGGAATCCGAGCCCCGATCTTCATCCCGGCCCGTATCCCCGCCTCCCGGTGCGCGTCCTCGATGACCTCCACGGCACGGACCGCCGAGCGCGGCGCACGCAGGTCGCGGTGGGCGCCCGTCACCTTCTCTGCGGCTGAGAGATGCAGCACCAGCTCGTCGCCGTCGATCTTCAGCTCCGCCATCACAACCCTCCACAACGTTCCATAGTTGAGAACGTTAGCAGTAATGGACCGTTACCGGCTAGAGTTTGGCGGCATGGCGAGCGCTGATCTGCTGTTGCACCCGGTCCGGCTGCGGATCGTCAAGGCGTTCCTCGGGGACCGGGCGCTGACCGTCAAGCAGCTCGCGGCTGAGATGCCGGACGTGCCGGCGGGGAGCATCTACCGCCACGTCACCCGCCTGACCGACGCGGGTGTGCTGCACGTTGTCGCCGAGCGGCGGGTGCGGGCGACGACCGAGCGGACCTATGCGCTGCGGATGTACGCCGCGCAGATGCAACCCGACGAGATCGCGGCGATGACTCTCGACGAGCACGTCAACGCTTTTTTCGCCTACGTCGCCGGGCTGCTGGGCGACTTCGACCGCTACATCGCCAGCGAACCCGAGCACCCAGGCGAGGACGGCGCCGGTTACAAGGTGGCCGCGATGTGGCTCACCGACGCCGAGCTGGCCGACTATATGCGGGAGCTAACCGCGATCTCGGTGCCGAGGCTCGCCAACGCCCCCGATGGCGACCGCAAAAGACGGATGCTCTACACCGTCCTGCTGCCCGCACCCGAGCCCCGCCACGATCAACCCGACGAGCCCGAGCAGCCACCACCGCGGCGGCGCAGAGACCGCAAGACGAATAAGAAGGAGAGCCCGTGACCCCCACCGAGCCGCAGGCCGTAGCACTGACGATCCTCGACCTCGCCCAAGCCGGACAGTTCACCGACATCCGGGACCGCTTCGCGCCAAGCCTACGGCCGATGGTCACCGCCGATGTTCTGAAGGCCGCGTGGGACGCCGAGGTCGCGCAACTCGGCCCCGTCCGCACGGTCGGTAGCGCCAGCGAAACCGCCAACGGGCAGGTCACAGTGGTCACGGTCCCCGTTCACTTCGACCGCGGCACACTGACGCTCCAGGTATCGCTCACCACCACCCGCGAGCTGACCGGACTCCAGATCCTCCCAGCGGACGCCGCCGAGCCGCCCGTGCCGTGGGAACCGCCGCCCTACGCCGCCCCGGACCGCTTCGATGAGCACGAAGTCACCCTCGGCGAAGAACCGCTGGCCGTGCCCGGAACGCTCACCCTGCCCAGGACCCCCGGACCCGTGCCCGCGCTCGTGCTGCTTGGCGGGTCAGGGCCGGTCGATCGCGACACCACGATCGGCAAGAGCAAGTCGTTCAAGGACCTCGCCTGGGGCCTCGCCAGCCGCGACATCGCCGTCCTGCGCTTCGACAAGATCACCCACGCCCACCCCGAACAGGTCAAGGCCAACCGCGACTTCACCATCGCCGACGAGTACCTATCACACACCCTCGCCGCCATCCGCCTCCTACAGACCCACCCCGCCGTCGCCCCGGAGCAAGTATTCCTCGCCGGTCACAGCCTCGGCGGAACCATCGCACCACGGATCGCCGCCGCCGCCGAGCCGCCCGTCGCCGGGCTCATCATCCTGGCCGGGGGCACCCAGCCGCTCCAATGGGCCGCGGTGCGCCAAGTCCGCTACCTCGCCTCGCTCAACCCCGCCACGGCCGCCGCCGCACAACCAGGCATCGACGCCATGATCGCCCAAGCCGAACGGGTTGACAGCCCCGACCTGTCCCCGGACACCCCCGACGACCAACTGCCCTTCGGCGTCCCCGCCCCGTACTGGCTCGACCTCCGTGGCTACGACCCCGTAGCCACCGCCGCCACGCTCGACCAGCCGATCCTCATCTGCCAGGGCGAACGCGACTACCAGGCCACCGTCACCGACGACCTCGCCCGGTGGCAGACCAAACTCCAGGCCCAGCCCAACGTCACGATCCGCACCTACCCCGCCGACAATCACTTCTTCCTTCCCGGCACTGGCCCCTCCAGCCCCGCAGAACTCGCCGCCCCACAACACCTCGACCCGCAACTCGTTAGCGACATCAACGACTGGATAGCCAGCAACGCCAGCGGCGCGCTATGACGCCCACGCTGCCCGCTCGCCTGAAGCCAGTGA